>NZ_JBILAF010000036.1:0-16969 GCF_044354325.1 Sphingorhabdus sp.
AACAGGCAAGATCAAGCATGGCGTCGTTGGAAAACGGCACCGTTTGAGCAGCCATAATGCCAAGTATATCCGCCAAAACCGTGGCACCAGCGTGATCTCTGATCCCGATGCCAAGACAATCAAGAAATGGGCGCCATACGGTCTTTAAGACTGCGCGTACGTTTTAACGAAAAGGATATAGATTATGGCACGCGTCAAACGTGGTGTGACCACCAAAGCTAAACATAAAAGAATTTTAGAGCAGGCGAAGGGCTATTATGGCCGTCGCAAAAATACCATCCGCGTCGCACGTCAGGCGGTCGAAAAGGCCGGTCAGTACGCATATCGCGACCGTAAGGTAAACAAGCGGAACTTCCGCGCATTGTGGATCCAGCGTATCAACGCCGCAGTCCGCGCCGAAGGCATGACCTATGGCGTGTTCATGCATGGCCTGAAGCTTGCTAACGTTGAACTGGACCGCAAGGTTCTTGCCGACCTCGCGATGAACGAAGCCGCGATGTTTAGCACGATCATTGCGCAGTCGAAGGCAGCGCTCGCGAAAGCAGCATAAGCTCCTAAAACTTCGATATTGCGCAAAAGGGCGTGGGCGGTGCTTGCCGTTCGCGCCCTTTTGCTTATTCAGGCGAACCATGATGACAGATATTGCGACACTCCAAACCGAACTGATGGCAGCGATTGATTCCGCGGATACGCTGGATGCGCTGGAGGCTGTTCGGATATCCGCCCTTGGCAAGCAAGGCAGCGTTTCGGCGTTGCTCAAGACGATGGGGGCGATGTCGCCCGATGAACGTCAGACGCAAGGCCCGATCATCAACGGTCTGCGCGAAAGCGTGACAGCGGGGCTGGCCGCGAAAAAAGCCGCCTTGGAAACAGCCGAGTTGAACCGGCGTCTCGCCAGCGAATATGTCGACATGACATTGCCTACGCCCGAAACACCGCGCGGCACAGTGCATCCGGTCAGCCAAGTCATGGACGAGCTTGCCGAAATCTTTGTCGACATGGGCTTCGCGGTTGCCGAAGGGCGCGAGATCGAAGATGATTGGCACAATTTCACCGCGCTCAATATTCCCGAAACGCATCCTGCACGCGCGATGCATGATACATTCTATTTCCCCGACGAAATGGCGCGCGAGGGCAGCAAAATGCTGCTGCGCACGCACACATCGCCGGTGCAAATCCGCACCATGACGTCACAGGAACCACCGATCCGCATTATCGCACCGGGCCGCGTCTACCGCAGCGACAGCGATGCGACGCACACGCCGATGTTCCACCAGATCGAAGGCCTTGTCATCGACAAGGGCATTCACCTTGGTCATCTGAAATGGACGTTGGAGACATTTCTAAAAGCCTATTTCGAACGCGAAGATGTCGTCTTGCGTCTGCGTCCAAGCTATTTCCCATTCACCGAACCATCGGTTGAAGTCGACGTCGGCTATTCGATGGTCAACGGCAAGCGCGTCATTGGGGGATCGGAAGGCTGGATGGAGGTTCTTGGCTCCGGCATGGTCCATCGCAAGGTTATCGAGGCCTGCGGGCTTGATCCCGATATATGGCAGGGCTTTGCCTTCGGTACCGGCGTCGACCGCCTTGCCATGCTGAAATATGGGATGGACGATCTGCGTGCCTTCTTCGACGGCGATAATCGCTGGCTGCAGCATTACGGATTTGACGCGCTCGATGTTCCGACGCTGAGCGGAGGAGTAGGCGCATGAAGTTTTCATTGTCATGGCTGAAAGAGCATCTCGATACCGACGCCGATATGCAGGCCGTTGCCGATTGCCTGAACCGTATCGGGCTTGAGGTTGAGGGCATCGAAAACCCGGCAGACAAATTGTCCGCGTTCCGCATTGCAAAGGTGCTGAGTGCGGCGCCGCATCCGCAGGCCGATAAATTGCAAGTGTTGTCCGTTGATGCGGGCGGCGACCCGCTTCAGGTGGTCTGTGGCGCACCCAATGCGCGCGCAGGCATGCTTGGCGTATTCGGCCCAGCCGGCGCAGTCGTTCCCGCAAATGGCATGGTGCTAAAGGTTGCCGCGATCAGAGGCGTCGAATCCAACGGCATGATGTGCTCGATTGCGGAGCTGGAACTGGGCGACGATCATGATGGCATCATCGAACTCGCCGCGGACGCGCCGGTGGGGACGGTCTATGCCGATTGGGCAGGGTTGGACGACCCCGTCATTGATGTCAGCATCACCCCCAACCGTCAGGATTGCATGGGCGTTCGCGGCATCGCGCGCGATCTCGCGGCGGCTGGCCTTGGCACATTGCGCCCGCTAAACGAAGTCTACCGCATCAATTTGGACACGCCCAATGAAGGCAGCGGCCCCGCGCCGATCGTGCGCACAGACGACGCCGCAGGCTGCCCTGCGTTCTACGCACAGGCCGTCTCCGGTGTCCGCAATGGCGACGCCCCCGAATGGATGCGCAGCAAGCTGAAAGCCATTGGCCAAAAGCCGATTTCAGTGCTCGTCGACATCACCAACTTCATCTCCATCGATCTTGGCCGGCCCTTGCACGTTTATGACCGCGCCAAGCTCAACGGAGCGCTGGTGGCACGTAAGGCGGTCGACGGGGAAGACGTGGTCGCCCTCAATGGCAAGACCTATACGCTGGATTCGACCATGACCGTCATTGCGGACGACAGCATGGTGCATGACATTGGCGGTATCATGGGTGGCGAGCATAGCGGCGTTTCGGAGACGACCACGGATGTCCTTATCGAGTGCGCCTATTTCGACCCTGAACATATTGCGCGCACCGGGCAAAAGCTGGCTTTGACCAGCGATGCAAGGCAACGTTTTGAACGCGGCGTTGACCCTGCGTTTTTGGAAGACGGATTGGCGATCGCGACCAAGCTGGTGCTCGACCATTGCGGCGGGACGCCAAGTGCCATCACTAGGGCGGGCGCTGCACCAGTTGCGCCGCGCAACATTTCTTATGACACCCAATATTGCCAGCAGCTTGGCGGCGTTGATGTTACGCCGGACCAACAGCGCAATATATTGGAAAGACTGGGCTTTTCGGTAAGCGACGACTGGCGCGTTACCGTGCCGACATGGCGTCGTGACGTCGATGGCCCTGCAGATATTGTCGAAGAAGTCGTGCGTATCGTCGGTCTCGACAATGTCGTGTCCGTGCCATTGCCCCGTGCAGACGGCGTCGCCAAACCAACCGCAACGCCCGTCCAGTCGCTGGAACGCAAAGTACGCCGTGCAGCGGCGGCACGTGGCTTGAACGAAGCGATCAACTGGTCGTTCCTGCCGCAAAAGGCAGCGGATGCATTTGGTGGCGGCACATGGACCCTGGCCAACCCGATCTCCGAAGACATGAAGGTCATGCGCCCTTCGCTTTTGCCGGGTCTGCTCTCTGCCGCGCAGCGGAACATGGACCGCGGCGCATCATCGGTGCGTCTGTTCGAAATCGGACGGCGTTATTTTGCCGCGGCGGATGGCACAAGCGACGAACGTCTGACGGCGGGTATCGTGCTGGCGGGTGACAAATCTGTGCGCAACTGGGCGACCGGTAAATCGGCAAAATTTGACGCTTTTGATGCCAAGGCAGAGGCCATCGCGTTGCTCAAGGCAGCGGGTGTCGCAACCGACGGTCTGCTCGTGATGGACGATGCCGGTGCGCATTATCATCCCGGACAATCGGCGACATTGCGCATGGGACCAAAGAATATTCTTGGCGCATTCGGCACACTGCATCCGGCAACGGCAAAAGCCTTTGACCTTGATGGCAGCGTTGTCGCCGCGGAAATCTTTTTGGATGCGATACCGCTCAAAAAAGCCACGGGCTTTATGCGCCCGGCCTTCACACCGCCAGCATTGCAAGCCGTTACCCGCGACTTTGCGTTTCTGGTTTCCCAAGATACGCCAGCCAATGATCTGGTTCGGTCCATTAAGGGATGCGACAAAGACAACATCGTCGCAGCGCGCTTGTTTGACCGCTTTGCCGGGCAAGGCGTACCCGAGGGGCAAGTCAGCCTGGCGGTTGAAATTACGCTTCAACCCACCGACAAAAGCTATGGCGATGATGATCTGAAACTGATTTCAGATAAGGTCATTGCGGCCGCGGCCAAACTGGGCGCGGTGCTTCGCGGATAAAAAGAAAGGCCGGGCATGTTGGCCCGGCCTTCTTTTTTCAACGCGCTTTCGCGCAGATTTTTAGAACTTCACGCCAGCGGTCAGAAACACCTGACGCGGGTTGCCGTAAAATGCGGTCAGCGTGCCTTCGCGGCCCAAAGACGCAACGGGCAAACCGGTTCCGCCAAGGATGGGCACGCCAGTCGTCGCGTTGCCAGCAATGAAGCTGTAGCCCGAAGTCTTATATTCCTTGTCGAACAGGTTCTTACCATAAAGCCCAATGCTCCAACGATCGTCGGGCGCGGTATACACCAGGCTTGCGTCGACAAGCGCATAGCCCGACTGATCAATATAGGGGTTCGGAATTTCGAACTGCGTCGTGCTGCTGCGGTACGAAATTGTTGTGCCCAGATTCAAGCGTCCGGCGCCAGCTGGCGTCATGTAGGCAAGCGTTGCGCTGGCTGTCCATGAAGGTGTGTTCTGCACATCGCGGAAGGCGGCAACATCTGTCGGGACGCTCGCGATGTTCGAAATATATTGGTCGAACTGCGCATCAATATAACCCACTGCACCCAACAGGTTCAAACGGTCACCGTCATTGGCAACGCTCTCGCTAAGCCGTGCGTTAAACTCAAGCTCGACGCCCTTGAAGGTCGCCTTGCCTGCGTTGGATGTTACGCCGCAGAATGATGGCAGGCCGCTGACGATACATGCGACCGAACCGGGGATTTGGACGTCCGTATAATCGGCGTAGAAGCCAGCGAGTGCATAGGTCAGGCCGCCGTCGAACGCATTGCCCTTATAGCCAACTTCGTAGCTGTCGACGCTTTCTGGACGGAAGCTCAAAAACGCAGCCACTTCGTCGTTTTCGCCGCGAATACCATTGCCGTTCAGATCTGGCGCATTGGCACCCACGCCGCGCGGATCAAAGCCGCCGCCCTTAAAGCCTTGGCTGAAGCTGGCGTAGATATTGTCGTCTGGCGTTGGCTTAAAGCTGAGCGATATGCGGGGCGTGAACTTTTTGAAATCACGCTGTCCGCTGAAGTTTGTGCTGGCTGCGCCAAAGGCGACGCCTGCCCCGCCAAAGAATGGCGATCCGCCGCCAAGATAGTTTTGGCGCAGGATATTCGCGGTGCGCTTATCCCATGTGTAACGGCCACCAACCGACAGGCTGAGCTGTTCGGAAAGATCGTACGTAAAATCACCGAAGATGGCGTAGGTTTCCGTATCGACCGCAGCATTGGTAAATGCCGTCAATCCGCTGAGCGTCGTGAACAGGCGCACATCGAACAAGGTATCTGCCGTGGCATCCAGATAATATGCACCGACCATGCCGCTGAACGGACCAGCGTCCACGAGCAATTGCACTTCCTGACTGACCTGTTCGTTGAAATAGCCACCGGGGACGTCAACATCTGCCGCAGGCAGCGCGTCAAAATCGATGGGGGTCAGCGTGTCATCTTTGCGCCATGCGCTAATGGAACGCAGCGTCAGGCTGTCGGACAGGTCCACCGAAATGTTCATGGCGAGGCCATAAGCTTCGATATCCTGTTTCGGATCAACAAGTCCGCCGCGTGTGTCAAAAACATTGTCGAGCACGGGTGCGCCCGACAACAATCCGGGAATGATGCGATGACCGCCACGAGGGTCGCTCTTGTCGCGGCTATAATCGCCGCTGATACGCACCGAAACCGGAGCGCCATATCCGCCAAGCTCCAATGTGCCGCGCGCAGCCCATACGTCCTTGTTATAGTTCTCAAGGCCGGTGGTCAGGTTATCGCCAAAACCGCCGCGTGAAAGCCGCGCGACGCTGCCGCCGACGCGCACGATTTCGCCAATCGGTGCGGACACAGTCACGACGCCATCGGCCTGATCATAAGTTCCGACCGTTGCCCGTGCGCTCAAGGCGAACTCTTGCGGCAAACGCTTGGTGACATATTTCACCGCGCCGCCGATGGTGTTGCGGCCGTACAGCGTGCCCTGGGGCCCGCGCAGAACTTCGATGCGTTCTACGTCATAAATGTCGAGGACCGCAGCTTGCGGACGGTTCAAATAGACATCATCCAGATAGATGCCGACACCGGGTTCAAAACCCGACACTGGATCCTGTTGGCCGATACCGCGAATAAAAGCCGACAGTGTCGAGTTACTGCCGCGCGATGTTTCAAGCGTGGTGTTCGGCGTGATGTTGCCAATGTCGGTCAGGTCAAGCGCGCCACGCAATTCAAGCGCTTCGCCCGAAAATGCGCTGACCGCGATTGGCACATCGAGCAGATTTTCTTCACGGCGCCGTGCAGTAACAATGATTTCATCAATATTGTCTGCGCTCGCGGCGGCTTCTTGTGCCATAGCAGGCGCGGTTACAGCCAAGCCAGACATGGCAATGCTGGCAAACAATGCAGCGCGAATCATCGAAATTTTCGTGGATTTCATTGTCACTCTCCCTTTGAATTGCAGGTCTTTACCCATACACAAATATGCGTATACTGAAAGTTGAACCATGTTTCAACTTAATGGCTTTGGGAAGTATAGCGAATGTCAGCCGAACGTGGCATATCAGCAACAATGACACCGGCTGAAAAAACACCGCGCACCGAAAGGGGCCGCAAAACATTGCGTCTGCTGTTGGATGCGGCTGCCGCCGAATTTGGCGAAAAGGGATTTCACGAAAGTTCCGTCGTGTCGATTACGCAGCGCGCCGGCGTGGCCTTGGGCAGCTTCTACACCTATTTCGATTCCAAAGATTCGCTCTTCCGCGCGCTGGTCCGCGACATGTCGGCGCAAGTACGGCAAACGGTAGGGCCCGTGATCGCCGCGGAGCCAGACCGTCTTGAAGGCGAGCGCAAGGGGCTGAACAAATTTTTGAATTTTGTGCGCGAGCATAAGGAACTGTACCGGATTATTGATGAGGCTGAATTTGTCGATCCGCCAAGTTATCGCGCGCATTACGAAAATACGGTTAACGGGTATCTCGCCAGCTTGAAAGAAGCTGCGACCAAAGGACAAGTGCGCGACGATGTCGAGGAAGTCCATGCGTGGGCCATTGTCGGCATGAACGTGTTTTTGGGGCTGCGTTTTGGTGTCCTTGATGAAGATCGCGATGCAGCTGAAGTTGCGACTATCGCCGCCGACCTTCTGACAAACGGGTTGAAGCGATAATCAATCATCCCTAAGCCGCGCGGTATGACGCTCAACCGCCGAACCTTTGCCATTATCTCCCACCCCGATGCGGGTAAAACAACGCTCACGGAAAAGCTTTTGCTTCAAGGTGGCGCCATTCACTTGGCGGGCGAAGTAAAGGCGCGCGGTCAAGCACGCCGTGCGCGTTCCGACTGGATGAAGATCGAACAGCAGCGCGGAATTTCGGTTACGTCATCGGTGATGACGTTTCAAAAGGACGGCATTGTCTTCAACCTGCTCGACACGCCGGGGCATGAAGATTTCTCCGAAGATACCTACCGGACGCTGACTGCGGTCGATTCTGCCATCATGGTCATCGACGCGGCAAAGGGTATTGAGCCGCAAACCCGCAAACTTTTCGAAGTCTGCCGCCTGCGCAGCGTTCCGATCATCACCTTCGTCAACAAGGTGGATCGCGAAGGTCGCCCCGCATTTGAGACGATTGACGAAGTCGCCGATGCACTGGCGCTGGATGTGTGCCCTATGAACTGGCCCGTGGGCATGGGCGGCGAGTTTGAAGGCCTTTACGACTTTAACAGCGGTCGCCTGAGCCAGCCATCAGGCGACAGCAAGGCGTTCGAAGGCAAAGTCAGCGACCATGCCGGCCTGAATGCGACAAGCCTTGAAGATGTGCTCACGCCCGCGGGCGTCGCGCGGCTACGCGAAGAGGCGGAGCTTGCGCAGGCTGGATATTCCGAGTTCGATCTGACTGCGTTCCAAAATGGTGACCTAACGCCCGTCTATTTCGGCTCCGCGCTGAAAGAATTCGGCGTGATCGAGCTTATTACCGCCATCGCCAAATATGCGCCGCCACCCCGCCCGCAACCCAGTTCAAAGGGTGATATTGATCCGTCCGAGAAAGAAGTCACCGGCTTCATTTTCAAGGTGCAGGCCAATATGGACCCGCAGCACCGTGACCGCATTGCGTTCATGCGGCTATGTTCCGGCACCTTCAAACGCGGCATGAAGCTGACGCCATCGGGACTTGGCAAGCCGGTTGCGATTCATTCGCCGATTCTGTTTTTCGCGCAAGATCGCGAAATTGCCGACAGCGCGGAACCCGGCGATATCATCGGTATTCCCAACCATGGCACGTTGCGCGTCGGCGACACTTTGTCCGAACGCAACGACGTGCGCTTTACCGGCCTGCCCAACTTTGCGCCGGAAATTCTGCGCCGCGTCGTCTTACGCGACCCCACGAAGACCAAGCAGTTGCGCAAGGCGCTGGATGACTTGAGCGAAGAGGGCGTCATTCAAGTCTTCTACCCTGAGATTGGTTCAAACTGGGTGATTGGCGTCGTCGGGCAACTTCAGCTCGACGTTCTGATTTCGCGGCTTGAGGCGGAATATAAGGTCGATGCGTTTTTGGAGCCCGCACCTTATGACACCGCACGCTGGCTCATCGGGTCGGACACAGCGCTGGCGCAATTCATCTCGTTCAACGGCGGAAACATGGCGAAGGACCGCGATGGCCATCCGGTGTTTATGGCGCGTTCGTCATGGGATGTTGGCTATCAGCAGGAAAAGCACCCGGACCTGAAATTCAGCGCGACCAAAGAACGTTAACGCCAGACAGCAACGCCATAGGGTTCGATGTCCGAACCGCCGATAACAAATTCTGCGCCCGCTGGTGCAGGGGCGCGCGCGTTAGCGCTATCCAGATTGAACGCAAAGGTAAGTTCACCCCGTCGGCGCAAGCGCAGCGTGGGCGGCAGCGGTGTAATCTGCACGTCCGCCTCCGCACATAAATCGACGAGCAAGTTAGTCAGAAAGGCATCGTCCGTCAGCGTCGCAAGATAGATGCTTCGGCCAGCCCGCACCGCTGCCGGTGCGCCGTCTTCATAAGTTGCGATGATGTCCGCGTCGCCAACTTCAATCGTCTCGCGCCAACGGCCGCTTTCATATTCCGCGCCTTTATACGCAATGCTACCACCGCAATCCGCGCGGAGCGTTTCGACCGAAGTGACTTTGATCGGCACAAAGTCACGCAGGCGTCCGGGCGGCAGGCCTTCGCTCATCGAAAATTCATCGGTCTTCGCACCCGCGCGTGGACCAAAGAGCAATAGGCCATCGCTCGCCTGCAACGCATCGAACGCGGCATCGTCAACCACCGCCATGGTCGGCACGACAACCAGTCGATATCCAGCCAGCTGCGCGTCGCCTGCGGTCACAAAGTCGACATCCACGCCCAGGCCGCGCAACGCACGATAATATTGGAAGACGACCGCATCATAGCGATAGCCCGCACCTTGCCGTTCAATGTCGTCGACCCAGCCGGACACCGGATCAATGACGATGGCGACAGGGGACTTCGCAGCCACAACCGACAAGTCGCCAAGCAGCTGCATGTCCGATGCGGCCTGTTCCACTTCCGCCCACGCCGCGGCGGGCATGTCATCGGGCCGTCTGAGCCCGGCATGCATTTGTTCTTGCGCAAAGGGTACTTGCCGCCAGCGGAAATAGGCGACGCAGGCCGCGCCATGCGCAAAAGCCTGAAGCGTCCAGTGTCGGACCATGCCCGGCGCAGGATGCGGATTATGCGGCGCCCAGTTTACCGGCCCGGGCTGCTGCTCCATCACCCACCACGCACCTTTGGATAGCCCGCGCACCGAATCAAAATTGAGCGCCGCCAAATCAGGATGCCCCGTGCGCATGAAGGGTTTCCATTCATCAGCCGATGCTTTGGCCATGAGCTGATCGGAAAAACCGAGCGGATAATTGTCATAGCTGACAAAATCGAGATCGCGGGTCAGCGCGGCATTGTCGACACCCGTTGTCGCTGGCGGAATGATATTGTGCGTCACCCACTGGTGCGGCGCGGCGTGACGGCGAACGGCCGATATCATGACGTCATGAAAGCGCACGACCTGTTCCGACGCAAAGCGCCGATAGGCCAAGCGATGCGCGGGGTTCGTTTCGCACACCGTGAAAAAGGGCAGGTCGATCTGGTCAAAATGGTCATATTCCATCGACCAGAACACATTGCCCCACGCCGCATTCAGCGCGTCGATCGTGCCATAACGTTGCGCACAATAGGCCCGGAATTTTTCCAGCGCCGCTGGCGATGCGCTCATGGTCGTATCGTGGCAGCACAATTCATTGTCGGTCTGCCAACCGGCCACATGCGGATGAAAGCCATAACGCTGCGCCATGGCGGCAGTGATACGTTCCGCCTGCACCAGATATGTTTCGCTCGAAAAGTCATAATGGCGGCGCGATCCGAAACCACGGACTTGGCCGGTGTTGATATCGACAGGCAAAATGTCGGGATATTTTTCGCACAGCCATTTGGGCGGCGTTGCGGTGGGCGTTCCAAGGACGACTTTCAGTCCGGCCGCGCCGAGCACGTCGATCGCGCGGTCCATCCACGCCCAATCGAATATGCCTTCCGCCTTTTCGATGCGACCCCACGCAAATTCGCCAATCCGGACAAAGCGCAGCCCAAGATCATACATTCTTTGCGCGTCGCGTGGCCAATGATCCTCGGACCAGTGCTCGGGATAATAACAGACACCTAACATGCCCGTTTGTTTAGCGCCCAAGCCACGGCTGGCAAGCCTATGCACATGTTAGGCTTCGCGCGCCGAAAGAAAACGGCCATAATTCATATATTCTGCCATTTTATCGCCACGACTAATGCCTATGTACGATCAAACAGGTCCGACAGGCAGATTGATACGCGCATGAGTGAAATGTTACTGACCCCGCACACGCACACAGACGGCGCCATTTTGGGCGGTGATCTCGTCGACCGCGCAGCGCGCCTCAAACAGGTTCCTGATGACAAAGCGATGTTGCGTGCGGTTGCCGAACTCACGCGTGATCTTGCTGCGCCGAACCCGCGCATTTTCTGGTCGGATTTCCTTTTGTCGGCGCTGGTTGGCTATGTCGGACTTGCGGTGACCATCATGTCCGGAACCCTGTGGGTTCAGTGCGTTGCGGCTTTGGTCTCGATCCTTGGCCTATATCGCGCAGGCGGCTTCATTCACGAAGTGACGCATGTGAAGCATTCCGCGCTTCCCGGTTTCCGCTTGGGCTTTAACGCCGTGATTGGCGTGCCCCTGCTCGTGCCGTCTTATATGTATGAAGGCATCCACAACCTGCACCACGCACGCACGCGTTATGGCACCGATCAAGATCCCGAATATCTGCCCTTGGCGCTAATGAAGCCATGGACGCTGCCTGTCTTCATCATCGTTTCGTTGCTGGCGCCGATTGCCTTGCTGTTCCGCAACGCCGTGCTTGCCCCGCTTTCGCTGTTCATTCCTGCGTTGCGCAAGATCGTGGTCGAACGTTACTCGGGCCTTGCGATCAACCCTGCCTTTCGGCGCAGACCCGCCGAGGGCGACGCACATCGCAACTGGATCGTGCAGGAAACCGCCGCCAGCATCTGGTCGATTGCGCTGCTGACGGGGGTATTTACGGGTTTCATCCCGCTCCAGTCCTTCCTCATCTTCCTTGCCATCGTCGCAAGCGTTGCCGTGCTCAACCAAGTCCGCACGCTTGTCGCGCATTTATGGGAAAATGATGGTGAGCCATTGAGTGTGACCGCCCAGTTCCTCGACAGCGTCAACGTCCCGCCCCCCGGCCTGCTGGCAGAGATCTGGGCACCTGTGGGCCTGCGTTACCACGCGTTGCATCACTTGCTGCCCAGCGTGCCGTATCATGCACTTGGGACAGCGCACAAACGCCTGACCGCACAATTGGCACCCGATTCGGCTTACCACCGCGCCAATTATGACGGGCTTACCGGATTGGTATATCGTCTTGCGCGCAGCACGTTCGTGCGCGGCGCCTAAACAACCTTCTTCGATGGCCACAAGCCGCCGCGATTTGTCCGGATGACTGGCTATGTCGTGTGCCTGAGCCATATTGAAGATATATGACTGTGCCTCAATTAGCCATTCGTTCCGATAGCATGGCCATGCTTGGATGGCTCCAACATCAGCAGTTAAATGATGCGCGCGAATCCCGCCGCGCCACGCGCTGGGGGTGCACTTGCCTCAGGCTTGTTCAATCGCAGGGCGGTATTCAACATTTGCCCCACATCGCCTTCGTCCCCAAGGATGGCTTCCATGCTGCGGACGCATAAGCAGACTTTATCATCCGCTAAGTTATACCAGATTTGCTTGGACGCACGGCGCGTTTTGACGAGGTCGTTGCGGCGCAGTTCCGCGAGTTGCTGGCTAAGCGCAGGTTGGCCTATGCCGGTTGCGGCATCGATTTCGCTCACCGTCCGTTCACCGCGCAAAAGGCAAGACAAGATCATGAGCCGCTGCGGCTGCGCATAGACTTTTAGCTTGTCCGCCGCTTTTACGGCGCGGTCGCGACTTTCAAACAGCGACGTCATTTCGTGTCGGCCAAATGGCAAAACCAATCATCGTCACCACTGATTTCGGCGCTGTTTATAATTGGTAATGCAAGCAATTTGTCCCCTGGTTGCCATCCTTCTGGCGCAAGGCCAGTGCCGCCCTGCGTAGCTTGCAATGCGCGAAGAAGGCGCAGCATTTCACTGACCGAGCGCCCCACATTATGCGGATAAGTGGTGATGGCACGAATGATGCCGTCGGGGTCGATGAAATAGGTTGAGCGAACCGCGGCGCTATCCGCTGCAGTATCGTCAATCATGCCATATGCGCGGCCAATGGCCATGGAGGGGTCTTCAATGATGGGGAAAGGAACATTCACCCCAAATTTATGTTTAATCGCAGTCACCCACGCAATGTGCGAATGGATACTGTCCACGGAAAGCCCGAGCAATGCACAACCAGTTGCTTCGAACGCAACGGCCGACTTGGCAAGCGCAACAAATTCCGTCGTGCACACGGGCGTAAAGTCTGCAGGGTGCGAAAACAAAATGAGCCATTGGCCCCGATATTCCGATAGGCTCCGTTCCCCGAGCGTTGTCCGCGCGCGAAAGTCCGGCGCTGTTTCGCCGATCCTAATGGGCTGTGCTGCAACTGCTTTCGTGTCGTTCATTTTTTCATCCTGTTCATCGGTCGGCGCTGCCACGAGACTTGTATTGACGCAACACGGATAATCGATTACACAATTTATGTAAATATGAATTTATAGGAGTTTCCATGCCCGACTCAGCGTTAGAAAATGCCATTGCGCAGGTGAGCGATGCCCAAAAGGGTGTTCCGATAATTCGTGCCTTTTTCGACAAACCGACTTTCACGGTCAGCTATGTGGTCCACGATCCTGAAACCAAGCAGGCGGCGATCATTGATAGTGTGCTTGATTTTGATCCTGCCTCAGGGCGCACCTCGTTCGCGTCGGCGGATGCCATTATCGCATATGTTGCACAGCAGGGCTTGGCCGTTGATTGGCTGCTCGAAACCCATGCGCATGCCGATCACCTTTCGGCAGCACCTTATTTGCAGCAAAAGCTTGGCGGCAAAATCGCCATCGGTGAGCATATCGTCACCGTCCAGAATGTGTTCGGAAAGCTGTTTAACGCTGGCACTGATTTTCAGCGTGATGGGTCGGACTTTGACCGGCTGTTTGCCGATGGCGACCACTTCCAAATTGGGAAGTTGGACGTAACCGTTCTACATGTCCCCGGTCATACGCCTGCGGACATTGCCTATGTCATTGGTGATGCCGTGTTCACGGGCGACACAATGTTCATGCCCGATTACGGCACGGCGCGCGCGGATTTTCCCGGCGGGAACGCGCGGCAATTGTTCCAGTCGTTGCGCCGGATATTGTCGCTGCCTGCCACGACGCGGCTCTTTATGTGCCACGACTATCTGCCTGCTGGTCGCACCGAATATGCATGGGAAACGACGGTGGAGGCAGAGCGTACAGGCAATATCCATGCCCATGACGGCATAACCGAGGATGAATTTGTCGCGATGCGTGAGGCGCGCGATGCGACGCTCGATATGCCGCGCCTGATTTTGCCGTCGGTGCAAGTGAATATGCGTGCAGGCCATATGCCAGCAGTGGACGACAATGGCATCACGTACCTCAAAATCCCGGTCAACGCCGTATGATAGCGGCCTTTCCCAACGCCATGCCTGTTGAAGGCTTTATGGGCGGCTTGCTGATTGGGCTTGCGGCCGCAATCATGCTGCTCGGCCTTGGCCGGATCGCCGGCGTCAGCGGAATGGCGGCACGGGCAACGGGCATCGCAGATACCGGAGCGCCACGAAATGTCGCAATCGCATTCGTCGTCGGCCTTCCGCTTGGTGCGCTTCTGATCGCGCAGACCGTTGGTGCGGTGAACGTCAACTTTCCAGCATCCATCTGGCCGCTGATCATCGGTGGCTTACTCGTTGGCTATGGCACACGGCTCGGCTCGGGCTGCACCAGTGGCCATGGCGTATGCGGGCTGTCGCGTCTTTCGCCGCGATCCATGGTTGCAACCGGCATGTTCATGGCAAGCGGATTTGTAACCGTAGGCCTGCTCCGCGCTGGAGGCTGGCTATGACCCGGGCGCTTATCGCATTGCTCTCTGGAACGCTGTTCGGGGCCGGCCTTGCCTATTCGGGCATGTCGGACCCTGCGCGGGTTCAGGCGTTTCTGGATCTGTTTGGCCAATGGGATCCAACACTCGCTTTCGTCATGGGGGGCGCCATGCTGCCGATGGCAGGGGCTTGGGTGATTAGATCGCGGCTGTCTGCGCCGCTTGCCGCGCCAACGTTCGATTTACCAGGCACGACCAAGCTCGATCGCCCGCTCGCTTTTGGGGCCATATTGTTTGGAATGGGTTGGGGCATTGCCGGCCTTTGTCCCGGGCCTGCGCTTGCTGACTTGGCGATTGCGCCGGGCGATGTTGCGCCATTTGTCGTTGCGATGTTTGTCGGCATGGCCGCGCAACGCTTCATACCTTTTACATCCCAAAAACCAAAACAAGCGGGGCCTAAATGACGTTCAAATCCATCACGCCAGGCTTTTCTGTCTCAGGGCAATTGACGACAGAAGATCTGCATCAGGCTGCCGCGCAGGGCTTCAAATCGGTTATATGCAACCGGCCAGATGGCGAAGAGGCGGGGCAACCATCCGCCGCCGCCATTCAGAAAGAAGCAGAAGTGCTTGGCCTGTCATTCACGTATATTCCGGCTGTCTCAGGCGCAGTTACGGACGATGATGCGGCGAAGATGAAAGCGGCTCTGGCCCAAATGCCATCCCCCATTCTTGCCTATTGCCGCTCCGGCGCGCGTTCCACCAAGCTTTGGGAAATGGCGACAAAAGATCAGGATGCAGCGCCATCCCCCGCCAAAATCTATGATGTGGTTATTGTGGGCGGCGGCAGTGCCGGAATCGCCACAGCCGCCAGTCTGTTAAAGCGCAATCAGAAGCTATCGGTTGCCGTAATCGAACCTTCAGAAGACCATTATTATCAGCCCGGCTGGACTATGGTTGGGGCTGGTGTTTTCTCGGCTGAATTCACCAAGCGCACCGAAAAATCGGTCATGCCCAAAGCGGTTGACTGGATCAAAAAGGCAGCCTCTGGATTTGCGCCTGAGGACAACCAAGTGCTGCTCGCCGATGGAAGTTCGGTTGCCTATCGCGTGCTGGTGGCATGCCCCGGCATTAAGCTGGATTGGGAGGCTATCGACGGCTTGACCGAAACGCTTGGTCAAAATGGCGTAACGTCCAACTATCGTTACGACCTTGCCCCTTATACCAACCGCCTTGTGAAGGATTTCAAGCAAGGCCGCGCGCTGTTCACGCAGCCGCCAATGCCGATTAAATGTGCAGGCGCGCCGCAAAAATCAATGTATCTATCATGCAGTGCGTGGGAACGTGCCGGGGTGTTAAAAGACATTGATGTGCAATTCCATAACAGCGGCGCAGTGCTGTTCGGGGTTGCCGCCTATGTGCCCGCACTGATGGAATATATCGAACGCTATGACGCGCACCTAAATTTTGAATCGAAGCTGGTTGCCATTGATGGCCCTGCCAAAATTGCGACATTTGAACAGAAACGCGGGGACATCGTCACGCGGGTCGAGGAAAAGTTCGACATGATCCATGTTGTCCCGCCGCAAGTCGCGCCAGATTTTGTGCGCAACAGTCCGCTGGCTGCCGCAAGTGGTTTCATCGAGGTCAATGAGGCAACATTGCAGCATGTGCGTTATGCGAATGTCTTCGCCTTGGGCGACGCTTGCTCAGCGTCAAACGCCAAGACTATGGCGGCGGCGCGCAAGCAAGCGCCAGTGGTCGCGGTGAACGTATTGGCTGCTCTCGAGGGCAAACCACCTGTCGCCGATTATGACGGCTATGGCAGTTGCCCGTTGACGGTCGAACGCGGCAAGATTGTGCTCGCCGAATTTGGTTATGGCGGGAAATTGCTGCCGAGCTTCCCGAATTGGCTGATTGACGGCACGCGCCCATCGCGCCTGTCATGGCTGTTAAAGGATACTATCCTTCCGCCAATTTACTGGCACGGCATGCTCAAAGGGCATGAGTGGATGGTCAAACCCCACAAGATCGGGGCGGCGTAACGGTCATGAAATTGGCACGCTATTTGCCGATATTGGAATGGGGACGCGGCTATGGCGGCGTGACGTTGACCAATGACTTGGTCGCTGCCGCAATCGTCACAATCATGCTCATCCCACAAAGCCTGGCTTATGCCATGTTGGCGGGCTTGCCACCGGAAATAGGGCTATACGCGTCTATTCTTCCCATCATTGCCTATGCCCTGTTCGGGACGAGCCGCGCGCTTGCCGTCGGACCGGTGGC
>NZ_JBILAF010000037.1:0-16666 GCF_044354325.1 Sphingorhabdus sp.
CAACGCTGCAGTCGGCCTATAACCGGATGCGCAGCGCGCGGAATCAGGAAGCGATTGCCATTGATGCCGAAGGCCAGAAAGAAGCGCAGATTATCCGCGCGGATGCAGAGGCCGAAGCCGCACGGATCTACGCCATAAGCTATGGCAAGGATCCGGGTTTCTACGACTTCTACCGCGCCATGCAGAGCTATCGCCAGACTTTCCAGAATGGTGAAGGATCAAGCAACATCATCTTGTCACCGCAGAACGCGTATCTTGAGAAATTCCGTACCGGACGTTAATCGAACGACGGAGGACTTTGGCCAATTGGATGGCATCCATTCAATTGGCGTTAAGCTTTAATTCGCCATCGAATGGCTGATTTCCGGGCCTGCTGCCCACATGAGTATATGAGAGGAATGATATCCGTGCGTTACGCTTATGCAGTTACCACCGCGCTTTTAATGACAGGTGCCGCCGTAGCTTTGGTCAACGACAATCCCGTGACCGCGCAAACCGGCCTTGCTGTTTCGGAACAAGTTAATCTCGCGCCCGGCGGCGCACCGTCGAGCTTTGCCGACTTGGCCGCACAGTTGCAGCCAGCGGTGGTCAACATCGCCACGCGTCAAAAGGTGCAAGTCGCAACCAGCTTTAACCCGCTAACCGGCGAACGCCGCCCAGTGACACAGGATCAAGCAAGCGGCGGCTCAGGCTTTTTGATCTCGAGCGATGGCTACATTGTGACCAACAACCATGTCGTCGCGGGTGGTCCATCGGGCGATGCGGTTGACCGCGTGACCGTCACCTTGTTTGATGGCAAAGAATATGATGCCGAAATCGTCGGCCGTGATCCACAATCAGACATCGCACTGCTCAAAATCCGTGCGACCGATTTGCCGTTCGTCAAAATGGCCGATTCCAGGAAAAGCCGTGTGGGCGACTGGGTCATTGCAATCGGTAACCCGCTTGGCCTTGGCAACACCGTGACCGCAGGCATTATCTCCGCGCTTCAGCGCAACATCGGCGCCGGTGGCGCGTATGACCGCTTCATTCAAACCGACACCGCCATCAATCCCGGTAACTCGGGTGGTCCTTTATTCAACCTCAGGGGCGAAGTCGTTGGCATCAACAACCGCCTGATTTCACCAGTTGGCGCGAATATCGGCGTCGGATTTGCCATTCCCGCAGAAGAAGCCATTCCGGTTGTCGAATCCCTGAAAAAGGGCGTCCGTCCGGAACGTGGCTATTTGGGGATCAGCATCCGGCCCGTGGATGAGGTCACCGTCGACGCGCTTGGTCTGGAAAAGAACCGCGGCGAATTTGTCGCGCGCGTTGTTGCTGGCGAAGCCGCCGATAAGGCTGGCCTGAAAGAAGGCGACATCGTTCTGCGTGTCAATGATCGCGATGTTTCGCCTGAAACCACGCTGTCGTTCATCGTCGCCAATATCAAGCCTGGCACACGCATTCCGCTGGATATCTTACGTGAAGGCAAGCCAATGAAGCTGACCGCAACCGTGGGCGCACGTCCTCCAGAAGAGAAGTTGGCGCAAAGTTTCAACCCTGAAGAAAACAAGGATTTCGACAAGCAAACCGACACGCCCGATTCAAAGGTTGTGCGTGATGCTTTGGGCATCAGCGTTATTCCGCTTGATGCCGAAATTGCCCGCGCGCTTGGCCTGACCACTGATACAAAGGGAGTGGTTATTGACGTTCCGGGCACCGGCACGGGTGCGCAGGTTGGTCTGCGTCGTGGTGATGTCATCGTATCGGCAAACTACAAGCCAGTTACGACAGCAGCCGGTCTCGTGGCCGCTCTCAAGGAAGTGCAGGCGGCTGGCCGCGGCGCGATCCTACTGGGCGTAAAACGACGTGGCGCGCCGACGCAATATGTTGCCGTACGTTTGGAAAAATAAGGCTGTTGTCGGGCGCGCCAGGGTGGTGCTAGTTAAGCTATGGACTTAATAAGCACTGACTGGCGCGACGACGCCGAAGACATACTTCCCGACCTTATCGCGCTGCGCCGCGCCATCCATGCCGAGCCTGAGCTTGGCCTGCAAAACCCCAAGACATTGGCCAAAATCAAGGCCGCGCTTGCTGGCCTGCCGCTGGAGCTGCGTGAAGGGCCATCGACGACGGGGCTCATCGCGACACTGAAAGGCCCTGCCAATGGCCGTACGGTGCTCCTGCGTGGCGATATGGACGCGTTGCCGCTCCATGAAGATACCGGCCTTGAATATAGCTCGCTGACCGAAGGCGCGATGCATGCGTGCGGGCATGATACCCATGTGGCGATGCTTGTGGGTGCGGCCAAGATGCTATGTGCCAAACGCGACCAGCTGGCCGGAACGGTGCAATTCATGTTCCAGCCCGGCGAGGAAGGCCATCATGGCGCGCGCTATATGCTCGACGACGGCTTGATTGATCCGCTGCCCGATGCGGCCTTTGCCTTGCACATCATGCCCAACGCCCCGCGCGGTGTGTTTAGCGGCCGAAGCGGACCATTATTGGCGTCGTCTGACGTCCTGAATATTACCGTCAAGGGCGCGGGCGGACACGCATCGATGCCGCATGACGCCGTCGATCCCATTCCCGTTGCCTGCGAAATCGTATCGGCCATCCAGACGATGGTCACGCGCAAGATTTCCGTATTTAACCCGGCGGTCATCACCATTGCCAAAATCGCAGCAGGCACGACCAACAACATCATTCCGGAAACCGCACATCTTTTAGGCACTATCCGGACCCTGTCGCCGCAATCACGCGCGCGCGTGGCCGAGGAGCTGCATCGCCTCGCCCCCGGAATCGCCGCTGCCCATGGTTGCAGCGCGGAAGTCCACATCGAACAAGGCTTCCCTGTTACCGTCTGCGACGACCGTGCGGTTCAATTCGGTAAAACAGTGGTTGAAGATATGTTCGGCGCAGAAAGCTGGCTGACGCTCGACACGCCGATCATGGGCGCGGAAGACTTCGCCTATGTCCTTGAAAAAGTACCCGGCGCAATGTTCTTCTTGGGCGCGTCACATGAGGGTGACGATTGGCGATCCTGCTGCGGCCTGCACTCCAACCGCATGGTCCTAGACGACAGCGTCATGGCCCGCGGAGCCGCCCTCCACGCGGCAATAGCCGAGCGATATTTGTCCGAGGGCTTTGCGTAACTTTTTATCACGCAAAGCCGCGACAGCTATTTCCCCGCCGCTTTCTCGACCCCGCGCATGACGCGTAGGGCGTTGCCTTGGGCGATTTTGGCGAGATCGCTCTTCGAATAGCCACGACGTACCAGTTCCGCGAACAAAGCGGGATAGGTCGATACGTTTTCCAATCCCACAGGCAGTTCATCGACGCCGCCAAAGTCGCCACCAATGCCGATATGGTCAATGCCGGCAACTTTGCGGATGTGGTCGATATGGTCAGCGACCTGCGCCAATGTTGCTTTGGGCTGTGGGTTTGCGGCAATCCATGCGTCTACGGCAGCTTTCTCGCCAACAGGGTTGCCGGAAAATTCCGTTTTCGCACGACCCGCTACAGCCGACCGTTCAAACTCCCATTGGCGGCGTTCGGGCGAGGTGAAACCGGGGACGAATGTGACCATGACCACGCCGCCATTTTGCGGCAAACGTTTCAACACAGAATCGGGCACGTTACGCGGATGCGGTGTGATGGCGCGGGCATTGCTGTGCGTGAACAGCACGGGCGCGGTGGTTTTATCCAACACGTCATGCATCGTTGCCTCTGACACATGGCTGATGTCCGCAATCATCCCCAGCCGGTTCATTTCCGCCAGCACGTCAAAACCAAATGGCGACAGCCCATCATGCTTTGGCGCATCGGTCGCGCTGTCGGCCCAATCGGTCGTCAGGCTGTGCGTGATGGTCATGTAGCGTGCGCCAAGCGCATAAGTTTGCCGCAGGATCTCAAGCGAGTTCCCAATGGAATGCCCGCCTTCCATGCCAATCATCGACGCGATCTTGCCTGCCTTCATCGCGCGCTCCACCTCAGCGGCCGTCGATGCATAGGCAAAGCTCTCTGGATAGCGCGCGATCATCTGCCGAACGACGTCAATCTGCGCGATGGTGCGTGTCACCGCCTCATGCTTTGGCAGCGCGGCATCGACATATACCGACCAAAATTGACCGCCGAGGAAACCCGCGCGCGCGGTGCGGATATCGGTGTGCGTTTTGGCAAGAACATCGGCAGGCAGCGCCGAGAGATTGAATTTCGAGAAATCCCGGTCGAACACTTCCGCAATCTGGTGCGGCGTATCATTATGTCCGTCGATGATGGGGGACTTTGCCAGCACCTCACGCGCGGTTTCTTCAGGGGTTGCGGCATATGCCGGCGAGAGCGCGGCCAAGGCAAAAAGCGGGAGTAGTTTTTTCATGGGACCAACACGGTATCAACCGCCTCCTTTAGCGTTTCGGGATAATCGAGCGTGAAATGCAGCCCCCGGCTTTCATGCCGTGACAAAGCGGACTGAATGATAAGCGCCGCGACCTCAACCAGGTTGCGCAGTTCAATCAGGTCAGGCGTTACGCGAAAATGGCTGTAATAATCGGCAACTTCGCTGCGCAACAAATCGATACGGTGCTGCGCGCGCTCCAGCCGCTTTGTTGTGCGGACGATGCCTACAAAGTTCCACATGAACTGCCGTATTTCGCGCCAGCATTGCGCAATGACAACTTCTTCGTCGCTGTCCGTCACGCGGCTTTCGTCCCACGCGCGGATGGGCGGCGGTGGTGGCAGGCTGTCCCAATGGGCATCAATATGGCGCGCACAGGCGTCACCAAAGACGAAGCATTCCAGCAGCGAATTGGACGCAAGGCGGTTGGCACCATGAAGCCCGCTTTGCGTCACTTCGCCAGCGGCGTATAGCCCCGGCGCATCGGTTCGGCCATCAAGGTCAACCAGAACACCGCCGCAGGTATAATGCTGCGCTGGCACCACGGGAATGGGCTCGCGCGTGATGTCGATGCCAAGCCCCATTAGCTTTTCATAAATGTTCGGGAAATGCCCCTTCACAAAATCCGCAGGCTTGTGGCTGATGTCCAAATGGACATATTCCAACCCGTCGCGCTTAATCTCCGCATCATTGGCGCGGGCAACGATATCGCGCGGCGCAAGCTCTGCGCGTTCGTCATAATCGGGCATGTAACGATGCCCGGTTTTGGGATTTTTCAATATGCCACCTTCGCCGCGCACCGCCTCGGTAATCAGGAAGTTTTTGACCTCAAGATTATACAGGCAGGTCGGGTGGAATTGCATGAATTCCATATTCGACACGCGGCAGCCAGCGCGCCACGCCATCGCAATGCCATCGCCCGTCGCCCCGCGTGGCGCAGTGGAGTAGAGATAAGTGCGTCCGGCGCCACCACTGGCCAAGATCGTGGCGCGCGCGGTGAACGCTTCCACCTGCCCCGTCTTGCGGTTGAGCGCGTACACGCCATGTACGCGGCCTGAGGTTGAAAACCGTTCCTGATGGCGGCCCGATATCAAATCAACGGCGACCATATCGGGCACCAGCACGATGTTGGGATGCGCTCTCGCCGCGGCTTCCAATGCCTGCTGCACCGCCCATCCGGTGGCGTCATCCACATGGACGATGCGGCGGTGGCTGTGCCCGCCCTCACGCGTCAGGTGCCAGTCATTGCCCTCAAGATTAAATGGCACGCCCAGCTTCGCCAGCCGCTCAATGGCAACAGGCGCATTTTCGACAACAAATTCGACTGTCGCACGGTTATTCAGCCCGGCACCCGCGACCATTGTATCTTCGATATGGTTTGCAAAATTGTCGCCGGGCTCAAGCACTGCGGCGATGCCCCCCTGCGCCCAGGCTGTCGCGCCATCGGATATCGCGCCCTTTGCCAAGACGGCGACCTTTCGGCGTGTTGCGAGCTGCAGCGCAGCGGTTAACCCCGCCGCACCCGATCCGATAATGAGGACATCGACGTCCATTTATGCACTGCTTGTCAGACGTAGGAAAACGTCTTCAAGGTCCGCTTCCTTGGTTGTCACGTCCAATATCCCAAGGCCGAGCCCCTGAATGGTCGTCAACACTTCGCCCGCGTTCATGCGATCCTTGTTATAGGTAATCTCGATTGTGCGCTCATTCACCAATTCGGATTTTTCAAATGCGTCGTGCGTTGGCGCAACGGTAACATCGCGATCCAGCGTCAGAACAACGGCCTTTTCCCGGGCCATGCCGACCAGATCGCGCGTTGGCTTGTTGGCGATCAGCTGCCCATGGTTGATGATGGCGATGCGGTCACATAATTGTTCGGCTTCTTCAAGATAATGGGTTGTTAGGACGACGGTCACGCCCTGCTTGTTCAGTTCAAGCACATAATCCCACAATTGTTGGCGCAGCTCGATATCGACACCAGCCGTGGGCTCGTCGAGAACGATAACAGGCGGTGCATGAACCATGGCTTTGGCCACCAGCAACCGTCTTTTCATACCGCCCGACAATGTGCGGGCATAGGCATCCGCCTTGTCCTCTAACCGGACAGCCTTGAGCAGCTCCATCGTCCGCCGCTTGGACTTGGGCACGCCATATAGGCCCGCCTGCAGTTCAAGCGCTTCCTTGGGCGTGAAGAAGGGATCGAACATGATTTCCTGCGGGACAATACCGATTGATGCCTTGGCATTGCGTGGGTTTTCATCGATATCAAAACCCCAAATCGATGCGGAGCCGGAGCTTTTCATCACCATACCGGCCAATATGTTGATCAGCGTGGATTTGCCCGCACCATTGGGCCCCAAAAGGCCGAAAATAGACCCCTGCGCGACGTCAAAACTGACATCGCTCAGCGCCTGTTTGCCGCCGGCATATTTTTTGGAGAGATTTTTGATCGAGATAGCTTGTTCAGACATGAGCATGCGATAGCGAACGCAGCCCTGCTAAGCAATCACGGGAAATGAGAGGTAAAGCGAAGCACATATAATAATGCTAATGATTAACCACATCCTGAAGGTTTAAATTACCCATTATTGTGTATATCTGTGACATGTCAGGCACGAAGCACATATATTTTTTCTGTGTTTTTGGGGCAGTTGCCATGTTTGTGGCTGTGCCTTCGCCAACATGGGCCGCACCTGCCAACGGCGATGCGCAGATTATCATCGTCGCGCCATTGACGTTCATTAACAATGAGGATCTCAATTTTGGCCGAATTATCCCTGCACATGTTGCGGGAACGGTTTCAATATCTGAGAAGAATAAGCGAACGACCACCAATGGTATCGTTCCCGTTGGCAACGATTATCAAGCGGCGCAATTTGCCGGCCTAGCTGCGCAAGACCAGCGCGTGCGTATTCGCATTTCGCCGACGGTGATCAGCTTGATTGGCCCAGGTCCAGCAATGATAGTCGACATTTTTGCGATCGGGCCAGAGGCTTCGTTGGCGCAAATTGGAAATTCTCCCGACTACCGCGTCGTCCGGGCTGACGGCATATTCCAATTTGCAGTGGCTGCACGCTTACATGTCGGCGCCAATCAGCCTGCGGGTACATATTCTGGGTCATTTACTGCGACGTTGGATTACCAATAAATCGATGCAGGCATCGGAATTGTTTCGCGGTTCTACAGAATATTTTTACTTTTTCGGGCTAATGGCTTGAGCATGGGCAGGACCAACCGATTCTTTCAACGCACAGCAACGGCATCACTGCTCGCTGCTTTTGCAATTATGGCGGCGCAACCTGCTCATGCGGGAACGACGCCTGGCGGCGGTGAAATAACCATTGTCCGTCCCTTGTCCTTCGTCATCGATGACAATCTCGATTTTGGAACGATCGTTCGGGGGACAACCGCCGGCACGGTCACCATCACACCAACAGGAACACGCACACAAACAGGCGGTGTCACCTTAGTCAATGGTGGCGGACACAAGGCGGCATCCTTTGCCGGCCAAGGAACATTCCTGCAACGCGTCGAAATCTCAATGGGCGCAAACAGCATTTCGCTGAATGGTCCGGGCGCCCCTATGCGGGTCCGCGATTTTGTCATCGGCAGTACGCCGACGGCTGTTCTGACAACTACGCCGCTAAGTTTTCGGATTGCAGCGTTCAACGGTGTTTTTTCATTTCCGATCGGTGCCACGCTTGATGTTGCCGCAAACCAAGCACCCGGTGTGTATTCGGGAAACTGGTCGATCACGCTCAATTATTTCTGACCCGTTGCAGCCCCGCAGCGGTTTTGCTACGCGCCGCGCATGAACAACAATCCTGAAACGATCCGAGTCCGTGAACCGCGCGTTGCTTGCGACGGCAGCGGCGATATCCCTGCCGCATTGGGGCATCCCCGCGTCTGGCTTCAGATTGATGAAAAAGGCTATGTCGATTGCGGCTATTGCGACCGGCATTTTGTGCTTGTCGGCGGCCCTGCGGATAACGGCAAAGACTAAAGCCTCCGGTTAAACCCATAGTCCTGCGCTGGCCCTTGCACCATATGCGCCGGCCTTACGGATTATAAAGACCGCCTCATGCGGCGGCGGATAGGTCCTGAAGCCGTGCACGGTCTTGAATGGCCACCGTCCGGCGGTCTGGCAGGTTGATGATACCATCGGCTTTCAACAGCGATAATTGCCGGCTGACCGTTTCAATGGTTAAACCAAGAACATCACCCATCTGTTGGCGATCAAGGGGCAATTCAAACCTATCTAAGGCGCTTTTGTCCGCCGAACAGCCAGTCTCACCAAGGCGCGCAGACATTTCCAGCAGCAAAGTCGCAATGCGTTCCGTCGCGGTCTTCTTCCCCAACAGCAACATCCATTCATGGGCGCGATCAAGTTCAGTCAACGTCCGCCGCAGCAGCTTATGCTCCAGCTCCGGATGCTGCCGTGCGAAGCTGTCAAAAGTGGATCGGGAAAATATGCATAATTCTGCATCTGTGAGCGCAGTGACGCTATAGGGGTTTTGCTGACCAAAGGGCCGGCCGATAAAATCAGAGGCGAAGACAAGGCCGACAATTTGCTCGCGGCCATCCGAAATGCTCATGGAGACTTTAAGGACGCCTTCAATGACGTTGGCGACGACAACCGAATCATCGCCTTCCCAAACAACCGTCTGTCCCCTTGTCACGCGCTGCTTGCGGCCAAGCTGCCCCAACGCATCAAGTTCATCGGGTTCGAGGCCGGCGCAAATTGCACGGTTACGTACAACGCATTGGGAGCAGTCCTTCATAATCCAAGCTTAGCCGTGGCCTAGGCGACGAGCAAGGTCATGATACCGTCTGGCCAATCATATATGTGGGAGGATGGTAGCGAAGGAGGGACTTGAACCCCCGACCTATGGATTATGATTCCACCGCTCTAACCAGCTGAGCTACTTCGCCATCCAAGCGTGAATCCCGGCGTTTGCGGGGAAGCACGCGGCGCTATAAGCGTGGGGGTTGCATGGGTCAAGGGCTGCGGAACGTTATTCAGTCCCGAAATGCCCATCTGCCAATATGTTCCCACGGGCCGCCGCGATAATAATAGGCAGCGAGGCCATAAATCGACAGGGATCGGGGCTGAAAATTGCTGGAAAGCCCAGCGTAAAGCGCTTTTGCAATAGCGGGTTCGACCTTGTTCTGGACGGTGATGTGCAGCCGCGGACGCGCTTGGTCCTGCGGAATCAGCAAGCCGCGAAACGCTTCGGCCAGCGCGTCGCGAATCGAGAGGAGTTCAGGGCTTTCAACGCGATAGGCAACGCCGCCGCCCATCTGCATAAGGTCGCTTAAACGGGCCTTCGGCGCAGGGCATTCAGCCGCAAGAGCCGCCAAGCGGGCTTTTACCTCGGCAATATGGCTCGGGGGCAAATGGTGGAACAGCGTAATGTGCGCATCGACCATGTTGCGGCCAGCAGGATAATGCGCGCGCCGCAGGCCATTGGCCCACGCATGATCCGCTTTGCCCATTTCGGCGGTGATGATGATGGGTGCGGTCATGGACTGGCTTTAACGGCGCGGGCACATTACCGCTACCACGCACTTGTCATCCCCAACTTGATTGGGGATCCGTGGCCTAACTTGTCGGTTCAAGAGGAGCGAATAGACCATGGATTCCCGCATACGCGGGAATGACACTGGATAGGCATTGCAAAGCCAGACACAAAAAAGCCGCCCGGTCTTGCGACGGGGCGGCTTTTTGTTTTTCTTGTCGCGAAAGCTTACGCTTCGTCAGCCTCGGCCGACAAACCACCGGCAGCTTCAGCAGCAGCCTTGGCAGCGGCTTGCTCTTCGCGGCGCTTTGCGTTTGCAGCGGCTTCAGCTGCATCGGCAGCGTCGGCAGCAACTTCGGCTTCAACCTGCGCTTCAATGGCTTCAGCAGCGATCTCGGCCTGTTCTGCTTCGAACATTTGGTCGAGAACGTTGACGCCGTCCTTCTGCAGCTCGGCTTCGTCATCCGAACGGGCCACATTGACCTGAACAGTAACCGAAACTTCGGGGTGCAGAACAACCTTAACGTCAAATACGCCGAGCGTTTTGATGGGGCGTTCGAGAACGATCATCGACTTGGTAACCTTGGCGTCCTGGGCGGCCAGACCGTCAACGATATCCTTAACCGAAACCGAACCATAAAGCTGGCCAGTTTGCGAAGCCGCACGGATCAGAACGATCTGCTTGCCTTCGACGCCGCCAGAAGCCTTTTGCGCTTCGTCACGACGGGTTGCGTTGTCGCTTTCAATTTTCGCGCGGTTGGCTTCGAAAACCTTGCGGTTTGCGTCGTTTGCACGGAGCGCTTTTTTGTTTGGCAGCAGGAAGTTACGGGCATAGCCGTCCTTCACAGTGACAACGTCACCGATTGCACCAAGCTTTTCAACGCGTTCGAGAAGTATGATATCCATGTTTCGGCTCCTTACTTCACGATGTACGGCAGAAGGCCGATGTGACGGGCGCGCTTGATAGCTTGGCCCAGCTCACGCTGCTTCTTT
The DNA here is from genome assembly GCF_044354325.1 of Sphingorhabdus sp. Lineage (GTDB taxonomy): Bacteria > Pseudomonadota > Alphaproteobacteria > Sphingomonadales > Sphingomonadaceae > Sphingorhabdus_B. The sequence continues at coordinate 10,888 of NZ_JBILAF010000037.1, forward strand.
GCCGAAACGGCGGTGATGCGTGATGGGACAATCTTGCCACGCTCTGAAATGTAACCCTGAAGCAGGCGTACATCTTTATAATCAATTTTCGGCGCATCTTTACCCTGGAATGGGCAGGACTTGCGGCGACGGAAAAACGGACGTGCCATAATTTAAGCCTCCTGCTCTGCACGGGGTGCGCGATCGGGACGGTCGCCACGATCTGGACGTGGGGCACCGCGATCACGGTCGCCGCCACCGAATCCACCGCGCTCGCTGCGCTCTGGACGGTCGCTCTTGCGCATCATGACCGATGGGCCTTTTTCATGTTCGTCAACGCGGACAGTCATGTAACGAATGATGTCTTCGTTCATACGTGTCTGACGCTCGAGCTCGGCGATGGTGTCGCCATTGGCTTCGATGTCGAGCATTACGAAATGCGCTTTGCGGTTTTTCTGAATTTTGTAAGTCAGTGTGCGAAGACCCCAGGTTTCGGTCTTTACGACCTTACCTTTATTGTCTTCCACAATCTTGGTGGCAACTTCTGCCAGCGCATCAACCTGGGCCTGTGAAAGGTCCTGACGCGCCAAAAATACATGCTCGTACATTGGCATGGGCGTTTCCTTGTTCCTACCGATCGCTGACGCAGCACCATGCATACGCCCCTCCGGCCTTCTTCGATTCCGCAAGGGTTACCCCAAGCGAAGTGGCGCGCTTAGGTGGGATTTGCGCAGAATGCAAGCGATTCGCCGGAATGGCGCGAGGTCGAGATATTGCTAGGCGCCAAGCCGTGCCAAAATATCTGCCGCAAACGCGCTCAACGTATCATCCCGCGCGCCCATGATGACGATACGGTCGCCGGTTTGCGCAAGATCGACCATGCGGTTGCCGCAATCTTCGCGCGACGGGATATATTCGGCGTTTTGGCCGGCTGCAGTGACAGCGTCAGTGATGCTTTGGCTGCCGATGCTTTTGTCTACCGTGCCACCAAAATAGACAGGATCGCACAGGATGAGGTGGTCGTCCTCGCCAAGCATGTCGGCAAAAACGCCCGCCAATTCAGCGCCCATCACGCGAATTGGTCCATAGCCATGCGGTTGGAAGAAGGCGATGATCCGGCCCGGGAAGGCTTTGAGTGTTGCAAGCGTTGCGGCGATCTTGTCGGGGTTGTGGCCGAAATCGTCGATGACGGTGATGTCGTTGGCGGTCCCGACAATGTCGAAGCGGCGGGCGAGGCCGTTGAAACGCTCTATCGCCCGAACAGCCTGCGCAACAGTCACGCCGAGCGCGGTCGCGGCGGCGATGGCGGCCAGTGCGTTGGCGATATTGTGGCGACCGGGGACGATGAGCGCGACGTCATGGGTATCGCCCATTGCGTGCAGCGTGAAACGGCTTCCCAGCGGCACATCAACGATATCGGTCGCGCGGAAATCAGCCTGCGCTGAAAAGCCGAAGCTGATGGCCCCGGCCAGCGCCAAGGGTTCCACGAGCGCCACAGTCTCCGCATCATCGGCGTTCCAAACGCTTGTCTTTGCTTTTTTGGCAAAGTCACCGAACAGCTGACGCAATTCTTCAAGGCTTTTATGGTCGAGGCTGACATTGTTAAGCACCGCGACTTCGGGGGTGAACAAGGCGATAGAGCCATCGCTTTCGTCGACCTCCGAAACAAAAACATCCCCCTGCCCCACGCGCGCACTCGCAAAAGGTGCGTCATCGGCGACGAAATTCTTCATCACCGCGCCGTTCATGATGGTTGGGTCCAGCTCTGCATCGGTCAATATCCAGCCGATCATGCCCGTGACGGTCGACTTTCCGCTGGTCCCGCCAACGGCAACGCTGCGCGGCGCATTATTGAACAAATCCGCGAGCAGCTCAGCGCGCGTCATGCGGGCGCAGCCCAAGGCATTCGCTTTGGCAACATCAGGCACGCTGTCTTCGATAGCAGCAGACGCAATCAGGATTTGGTCGCCGCTGATGAGGCCGCTGCCGTCTTGGGCAAACAGGTTGATGCCAAGGCTTTGAAGCCATTCAAACTTGGCGCCCAAGCGGCCCTGATCCAGCGCGCGGTCCGACCCGGCGACGGTTGCGCCTGCATCGCGAACGATATTCGCCAAGGGCAACATGCCCGAACCGCCAATGCCACAGAAGAAATAGGATTTGTTTTTGTGCATAAGCGTCGGTTATTGGGTAGGAAGAGTTTTGGCAATGGTAAGCGAAGGTAACCGCCGTCCTGAGCAGCAGTCGCATCGCGGCTGCGTCCGTCAAAGGGCGGATGTCAGCGGAGAGACACCCTTCGACTTTTCGCCAGCGCTTGCGCGCTGACGGCTCAGGGCTACGGTGTGGGGATGGAAGGCTTTTCATGAAAATCGGGATATGCGCACCATCGACCCCCTTTACGCGTGAAGACGCTGCACGCGTTTCGGCGCTCGCTGCAACGTCACATCCAAGCGCGGAGCTTTACTTTCACGATCAATGCTTTGCCGAGGCGGGGCATTTCGCGGGTTCGGATGACGAACGGCGCGACGCTTTTGTGGAACTTGCCAATGACCCCAGCTTTGATGCGGTCTGGTTTGTCCGTGGCGGATATGGCGCATGCCGGATCGCCGAAGACGCTGTCGCAGTTCTAAAGCCCGCCGCGGCTGACAAGATGTATATGGGCTATAGCGATGCCGGCAATTTGCTCGGCGCTTTATATCGCGCGGGCATTGGCCGTGTGTGCCATGGCCCCATGCCTGCGGACATACGACGCGCAGGCGGCGAAGCGGCCGTGACCCGCGCGCTTGACTGGATCGTCCACCAATCGCCGCACGCGCTTGAGCCGCATGTGCAGGCCGGGGAAAAACATGCTGCGTTCAACCTGATGACGCTGGCCATGATGGCCGGAACGCCGTTGATGCCCGATCTGAATAGGCATGTGTTGATGGTCGAGGAAGTCAGCGAATATCTGTACGGATTTGACCGGGCCTTCTTCAATGTCAGCACCCATTTGCAATCCGCTGGCCTCGCGGGATTGCGGCTTGGCCGTGTCAGCGATGTGCCCGAAAATGACCGGCAATTTGGTGAAGGCGCAGAAGACATTGCCCGGCGCTGGTGCGCCAAGACGGGCATAGCCTATCTTGGCCGCGCGGACATCGGCCATGACGCCGATAACCGCATCGTGCCGTTCGGGCTTGCAACATCCAGCGCCGCGCCATAGGCGATTTGGCACAAACACGGACTGACGGGAGCGAATATGCGCGCATTTATATTTCCAGGACAAGGCAGCCAGGCGGTTGGCATGGGCAAAGCGCTCGCGGACGCCAGCCCCACCGCCCGCGCGGTGTTTCAGGAAGTCGACGAAGCGCTTGGCCAACATCTGTTCCGGTTGATGTGTGATGGCCCCGAAAGCGAGCTTACGCTGACCGAAAATGCGCAGCCTGCGATTATGGCAAATGCCATTGCGACATTGCGCGTGCTCGAAACCGAAGGCGGCGTCCGCCTGTCGGAGAAATGCAATTTCGTCGCGGGCCATTCTTTGGGCGAATATAGCGCGCTGTGTGCCGCTGGCGCGTTGCCATTGTCCGTGACGGCGGCATTGTTGAAGCTTCGCGGTCGTGCCATGCAGGCCGCTGTTCCCGTTGGCATTGGCGCGATGGCTGCGTTGCTTGGGGCAGACATTGAGAAAGCCGAAGCACTGGCTGCGGCTGCTGCGCAGGGCGAAACCTGCACCGTCGCAAATGACAATGATCCGTCGCAGGTCGTGATTTCCGGGCATAAAGGCGCGATTGACCGCGCGATTGAGCTGGCCAAGGACCATGGGATCAAGCGCGGTATATTGTTGCCGGTATCTGCACCCTTTCACTGCCCATTGATGCAACCAGCAGCCGATGAAATGCAAAGCGCGCTTGGCACGACGACCATTCATGCGCCGCTGGTCCCGCTTTTCGCGAACGTGACGGCAGCGCCGGTGTCCGAGCCCGACATCATCGCCGCGCAATTGGTGCAGCAGGTGACTGGCCGTGTGCGCTGGCGTGAGTCTGCAATCGCGATGGCAGAGACGGGCGTTACCCATTTCGTCGAGTTCGGCGGCAAAGTGTTATCACCTATGGTAAAGCGCAGCACGCATGAAGACATCACCACCTCGAGCGTCATCAGCATGGATGACATCGAAGCTTTGTTGAAAGCGATATAATGACGGACCAAATTCTCCAGTCGCGCGATGGCGGCATATTGACCATCACGATGAACATGCCCGAAAAGCGCAACCCTATATCGGACGTCGGCGTCGTCGAACAGATTTGCGATGCCTTCATGGCGGCGGACCAAGACATGTCGGTGCGCTGCGTCATCCTAACGGGTGCCGGAACGGTATTTTCATCGGGCGGCGATCTGAAACAGATGCGCCCCGACAGCGGCGGCCTGCGCGCCGGATTGCCGGCCGAAACGCGGCGGAACTATAAATATGGCATTCAGCGGCTGCCGCTGATGTTTCAGGCGCTTGAGGTTCCGGTTGTTGCTGCGGTTAACGGCCCCGCCATTGGCGCTGGGCTTGACCTGACCACGATGTGCGACATTCGTATCGCAGCAGCCTCCGCCAAATTCGCGGAGAGCTTTGTGCGCCTTGGCATTACGCCGGGTGATGGCGGTGCATGGCTTTTGCCGCGCATCGTCGGCTTTTCCAAAGCGACCGAGCTTGCGTTGACAGGCGAAACCATTGACGCGGCAGAGGCGCTGCGCATCGGCCTTGTGTCCGAAGTCGTGGATGATGCCGATCTGATGGCTGCCGCGCGCAAGGTGGCGGACAAGATCGCCGCCAACCCGCCACATGCCGTCCGCATGACCAAGCGGCTGTTGCGCGAAGGCCAGACGGCGGACCTGAAAAATATCCTCGAAATGTCCGCGGCGATGCAAAGCCTTGCGCATGCCACCGCGGACAATGACGAAGCCATCACCGCGTTTCTCGAAAAACGCGCACCCGAGTTTAAGGGAGAATAATATGTTTGATCTTACTGGCATGACGGCACTCGTCACCGGAGCATCGGGCGGCATTGGCAGCGCAATCTGCTACGCGCTTGCGGCCCAAGGCGCGCAGCTGGCTGTTTCTGGCTCCAACGTTGAAAAGCTGGAGGCGTTTCGCGCATCACTGGGCGGCGATCATGTCGCGGTGCCATGCAACCTTGGCGACAAGGAGAGCGTTGAAGCGCTTGTCCCCGCTGCGCTCGAAAAATTGGGCAAGATCGACATCTTGGTCAATAATGCAGGCGTGACACGCGACAATTTGACCATGCGGATGAAGGATGAGGAATGGGATGACGTCATCCGCATCAACCTTGAAGCGACATTCCGCCTCATGCGCGCCGCGACGAAACCGATGATGAAAGCGCGCTTCGGCCGTATCATCACGATAACCAGCGTTGTGGGCACGACGGGCAACCCCGGACAGGCCAATTATGCCGCATCAAAAGGCGGCCTCACCGCCATGACCAAGGCGATTGCGCAGGAACTGGCGAGCCGCAATGTCACCGCAAACTGCGTCGCGCCGGGCTTCATTGCGACCGCGATGACCGAAACTTTGCCAGATGCGCAAAAGGAAGCGCTGAATGCGCGCATTCCTATGGGACGCATGGGCGAAGGCGCGGATATTGGCGCTGCAGTGGCCTATCTCGCGTCGAGAGAGGCTGGCTATGTCACGGGTCAGACAATCCATGTAAATGGCGGCATGGCGATGCTTTGAAGCATAACCGTCGCTTGCCACTTGCCAGCGGGCAATCTGGACATTAGGGCGATTACTGAAATTCATCCTCCCAACAATATAAGGGGC
>NZ_JBILAF010000153.1:0-3741 GCF_044354325.1 Sphingorhabdus sp.
TCGCCTTTGACCGTATTGACCTGGATATCCGCGTCGATGACGCAAAAGCGGCTCTGCTGGAGGTACCCGCAGGGGCCGCACGCCGCGCGGTCCGACTTGCCATCAGCGGTGAACGTGCCGGCACATTTAGGGACGAGGAGGGCGATAGCTATCCCATCATTGTGCGGCACCCGCTTACCGATACCCAGCCCATATCGGCGCTGGAATCGATCTATGTGTCCAACCGAAGCGGGCAGGCGGTTTCGTTGGCGGAAATTTCCAATCCGACGTTGGAATCAACACCGGCTGCAATTTACCGCTATAATCTGCAACGTAATGTCAGCGTCACGGCGCAGGTGTCCGACGGTGCGGTCATTTCAAAGGTGAACTTGGACGCGCAGAAGAAGATGGACGCTATTCCCCTTAAGCCGGGATACAGCATAGCGGTCGGCGGTGAGGCGGAAAAAATCAACGAAACATTCGCCGGATTTGGCCCGGTTGTCATCGTTGCCCTGTTTAGCATCTTCGCCATTCTGGTTGCCGAATTTGGCCGGTTCAAAGAGGCATTGGTTGTCGCGGGCGTTATCCCGTTGGGGACGTTTGGTGGCCTCATCGCGCTCCTTGTTACCGGCAACAATCTATCGTTCTTGGCCGTCATTGGCTTTATCGCGCTCATCGGGATTGAAATTAAAAACTCGATCCTGCTGGTCGATTTCACCAGCCAATTGCGCGCCAGCGGCTATGCCCTGCGTGAGGCGATTGAAAAGGCGGGAGAGGTGCGGTTCTTACCGGTGTTGCTGACATCGGTAACGGCCATTGGCGGGCTTATGCCACTCGCGCTTTTTGGCGGTAGCCTTTACGGGCCACTGGCGATCGTATTGATCGGGGGGTTGATTTCTTCGACTGTGCTATCACGTATCGTCACACCCGCCATGTATTTGCTGGTCGTCCGCGGGGATGTCGCGAAGGCGCCGGATTCCATTCAAGCTTGAGGATAAGCAGATGTCACATGATGAAGCGATTTTCGCCGGCGGTTGTTTCTGGTGCACCGAAGCTGTTTTTGGCCAGTTGGCCGGCGTGCACAGTGTACAAAGCGGCTATATTGGCGGGACGACGGTTGACCCCACATATAAAGAGGTTTGCGGCGGTCAAACGGGGCATGCAGAAGCCATCCGCATTGCCTTTGATGCCGAAGTCATCAGCTATGCCGATTTGCTGGAGATATTTTTTGCGACACATGATCCGACGCAGTTAAACCGTCAGGGGAATGACATCGGAACGCAATATCGGTCGGCCATTTTCCTGTTGAATGATGACCAACGTGCCGCCGCTGAAGCCGGCATTGCGAAAGCTGCGGCGGACTGGCCAGCGCCTATAGTCACTTCGATTGAAGGGCCTGCGACTTGGTATCCAGCCGAAGATTATCATCAGGAATATTGGGAAGGGGAAGGTCAGCGTAACGCATATTGCCTGGCCGTCATTCCGCCCAAGTTGGCAAAGCTTAAAAAGGGATTTGCCCAACGGCTCGCTGGCTCAGCATAGACAATGCAGATTGGCGCGTTAAGTATAGGTCATGACATATAAACCTGTTCGAAAAGCTATATTCCCGGTCGCGGGTCTCGGCACCCGCTTTTTGCCAGCGACTAAGGCCATTCCGAAAGAAATGCTGCCGATCGTCGACAGTCCGCTCATCCAATATGCGGTCGATGAGGCGCGGGAAGCGGGTATCGAGCAGATGATATTCGTGACGGGGCGTTGTAAGAGCGCAATTGAAGACCATTTCGATATCGCGTTCGAACTTGAGCACACAATGGCGGCGCGTGGCAAAGACACATCGGTGTTGGCGAGCTCACGCCTGACACCCGGCAACTGCGTGTATGTTCGGCAACAGGAACCACTGGGACTTGGGCACGCCATCTGGTGCGCGCGTGACATCATTGGTGACGAGCCCTTCGCCATATTCCTTCCCGATGAATTTATGCATGGCTCGCCGGGATGTATGAAGCAGATGGTCGACGCGTATCAGAACATTGGCGGCAATGTTATCAGCGTGCTTGAAGTGCCCCGCCACGCGGTATCCAGCTATGGCGTTATTGCCCCCGGCGAGGCACGCGGCGCGATTACTGAGGTGCTTGGCCTCGTTGAAAAGCCAAAGGTTGAGGACGCGCCATCGAACCTGATTGTTTCGGGGCGTTACATCCTTCAGCCCGAAGTGATGCATATTTTGGAAGGCCAAGAAAAAGGCGCTGGTGGCGAGATACAGCTGACTGATGCCATGGCGCAAATGCTCGGTAAGCAGCCGTTCCACGCCGTCACATTTGATGGAAATCGTTATGACTGCGGATCAAAAGTAGGTTACATCGAAGCCAACTTGGCGGTAGCGCTGCAAAGACCCGATATGGCAGATGAAGTTCGCGCCATTGCGGTCAATTTGTTAAAATAGGCCTGTTGCGCGAGATATTGGGGGTTTCCAAATGCGTTGGATAGTTTGTGCTTTGCTGTTTGTGCTCCTCCAAGGTTGCGTTGCTTCTATGGTGTCCAATGTTGTGACAGCACCGATTAAGGTCGTTTCGAAGACTGCGGATGTTTTGACTACCAGCCAATCCGAATCTGACGAAAAACGGGGCCGTGAATTGCGGAAACGTGAGGAAGCTATCGGGAAACTCGGCCGTCAACGTGCCAAGGCCCGCGAACGCTGTGCTGACGGTGATCGAGACGCCTGCGAAAAAGCAGCGGACTTGAGCGATCAGATTGAACGCGAACAGGATCGCGCACGGTAAACGCATTTGTCTGCTCGCTAGCAATGACTGTCGACAAACGGCTGATTTGCATCAAAACTTTGTATCTCGTCGATTGGTAACCCATTTGGTCGAACGCAGCTTTCGCCCAAGGCCTGCGGTCCGTTAGGGCATCGGCATAGACCGATGGGGAAGATGCCCGCGGGTTTCGTGGAGGGTTAATGCGCGTTTTTGAACTACGTCTGGCACTGTTGACGACGGCTATGGCTGTGATGACTGTACCGTCCCAAGCTGTTGCCAATGACAGCAGCGCAAATGCCGAGGCATCTTCAGTTCGGGCCGGTAGCCGGCAATTCGGGCCCGATTTTTTCACCACCTACGCCCCCGTCACCGCACTCGACATGGTGAAGCGCATCCCGGGATTTTCCATCAGTGAAGGCGAAGGGCGTCGCGGCTTTGGTGAAAATGCCGGTAATGTTCTGATCGATGGAGACCGGCCATCCACAAAGTCCGATGACGTGTGGACGATGCTGTCCCGGATTCCGGCAAGTCAGGTCCAATTTATTGAGTTGTCTGAGCAGGCGGGCGCGGACACCGAAACGCAGGGGCAAGGGCAAGTCATAAATATCGTCCGTAAGCGGACTGCAAAGGTCAACGGCACCTATGAAGGGACGATCATCGCTGGAACCCGCTATGGTTTCCAGCCATCATTGAACGCGTCAGCGACGCTGCGGCGGGGCGAAACAAGCTATGAACTGAACGTGTCATCTTATTCTGAACGGGTCTACGGATTTGGCCCCGAAGATTTTAAGACAGGCTCATCTGTCTTGCTGGAACGGCGCTTTTACAATGGCAAAGGCGGCCATGATCAAGCGGCCCTTGGCGGCGCCATCAAAACCAAATTGGGCGACAGCAAGGTCAACCTCAATGGCCAAGTGCGTTGGGATGACAGTTTCGACATTCGGGAGGCGGATTATTTCAATGGCTCCGGCGTGGACACCGCTGATGAGCTTTTGCTGCGCGG
>NZ_JBILAF010000038.1:0-16286 GCF_044354325.1 Sphingorhabdus sp.
GTTATGCCCAGAAACATCCGGGGGGCCTGTGGGGACAAATTGCCAAGGGAAATGTGCCGGAATGGCTTGAGCCGCTGCCCGAAAAAGGCAAGGGGATCGTGGTCTGGCGCGTGCGTTAAAGGTGCATGAAGTCCCGGTCGAAGCTTTTCAGATGCGCTCCGCCATCAACGAAGATGATTTGCCCGGTGACGTCTTGCGCTTTCGCCAAATAGATCACGGCATCGGCAACAGCGGATGGCGATGGAAGCGCACCCAATGGCATCATACCCGCCAATCGCACCTCTTGTTCTTCGCTATAGTCATCGGTTGATATGACGAGCCCGGGTGCGACGCCATTATAGCGTGCGCGTCCTGCAAATGACGTAGCCATCGACCGAACCGACGCCGCGAGCGCTTGCTTGGAGAGCGTGTAGCTAATCTGGTCACGGGGCGGATTGACGATGCGCTGGTCGAGGATGTTGACAATTGCTGGCCGCACGTCAGCGCCCGCCGCATCGACAACGGCTTTGGCAAGCAAGAGTGGAGCAAACAGGTTCAGCCGAAAATGCGCCTCCAGCGTATCGAACGACATCGACTCCCAATCATCCTGCCCAAACATCGCGGCGTTATTCACCAGCAGCTGAGGTACACGGTCAAAATGCGTTGTTATGCTTTCCACGAGATGCACTGGGTTGCCGGTGCTCAGATCAAAGGTAAACCGATGCCATTCGCTCTCGTTTTCGTGCAGCGTCTCCAGAAGCTTCTCTTCGGGCTGTGAATCGAGATGGCTAACCAGTGCCAACGCGTAACCCGCATCCGCAAGTTTAGATGCGATTTCGGCACCCAGCCGACGCTTGCCGCCCGTCACAATTGCAAGCGGCGCCGTTGTCACTTGCGGCTCCGCGACATTGTAATGCCAATCGATTCATTATCTTCGGCAATGGCGAGTTTTACGATTTTGACGACGAGGTGGCTGATACGTGGGTCGTCCGCAAACAAATTATCCATGATATGATCGGCGACGGCTTCGATCAGCGTGAAGTGCACATCTGCAGGTAAAAGCGTCGCGGCCTCTTTCAGCGTCATATAATTTTTCGAGGCCGACAACGGCGTGTCTGGCGCATAATGCGGAGCAATATCCAACGTTGCGCTAATCGAAATACGCAGCGGTTGGGGCAGGTGCGTTTCCTGGCTGTAAATGCCCGTCAGCACATTGACGACAAGGTCATGTACTTCGAGAATGAGGCTATCGGTCATATCACTCCTTAACGTGACCAGCGGGCGAAAATGGCCGTAGGCAAAAGCATGCCCCGGCCCTGTTCACGCAACGCGAGTTCACCAAATTCAACCTTGCCGCCAAGGTCGGCAAAATGGGATTCCAACAACCCACCTAACGCCAGCGCAGACATGCGCACCGCGTAGACGGTCAGAAATAGAAACTTTGATTCCGCATCAAGCAACTTGCGGCAATTGGCGATCAGTTCGGGCAGGTCTTCCTCAAGCCGCCACACTTCGCCGTCGGGACCGCGACCATATTTGGGTGGGTCCAGCAATATGCCGTCATAGCGTTTTTCCCGGCGCACTTCACGCGCAACGAATTTGGCGGCGTCGTCGACGATCCAGCGAATGGGACGGTCGGCCATGCCCGACATTTCGGCATTGGATCGTGCCTGCGCAACCGATTTCTTGGAGGCGTCAACATGCACCATCTGCGCGCCCGCTGCTGACAGTGCGAGGGTGCCAACGCCGGTATAGCCAAACAGGTTCATCGCGACGGGGTCGGTTACGCCTGCCAATTGTCCGCGCATCCACCGCCACACAGGGTCCATATCCGGGAAAAAGCCGAGGTGGCGGAATGGCGTGCAGGATGCGGTAAAGCGCACCTCATCATTCCATGCGAGCGGCCAACCATCCATGGGAACGGGTTTATTGTTGTACCAACGGCCGCCGCCATCATCGTCGGATCCGGGAACGAATTCGGCATCTGCGGGCCATTCGTCGAGCGCAGGCGCCCACATCGCTTGCGGTTCCGGCCGGATGAAGCGGCGGTCACCATAGGATTCATATTTGCGCCCATTGCCCGAATCGATGAGCGTGTAATCGCTGCGCGGCTCGCTGATCAGGGTGACGAAATTCTGTTCCATATTTTAGCGAACGGCGCGCGCAAGCACATAGTCACGCACGGCGTCATATGTGCCGGGCAAGACATCAAAGCGCTCTTCGCGGTCGAACAGATGCGAGACACGCGCAGGCAAAGCAGGGCGAACGCCGGTTGCGTTTTCTACTGCGTCCGGGAACTTGGCGGGATGCGCGGTTGCCAATGTGACGATAGGCGTTTCCGGTTTGATGCCCGACGCCCGCGCTGCGTGCAGTGCGATGGCGGTATGGGGGTCGATAATCTGGTCCGCCGCGCCATAGGCCCAGCGCATGGCGGCGGCCATCTGGTCCGCATCGGCGCGCGCGCTCGACAACAAAGCAGATTTCTTCCGCATGTCGGGCGACAGAACCATTTTGCCCATTTGTTCGAACCATTTCATCCGCGCTGCGGTTGTCGATCCATCGCGACCTTCAAGGTCGAACAGCAGCCGTTCAAAATTGCTCGACACCTGAATATCCATCGATGGCGCTGCGGTCGGCGTTACGCCCAACACCGAATAGTCACCCTTTGACAGGGCGCGATGCAAAATGTCGTTGATGTTGGTGGCAACAATCAGCTGTTCAATCGGCAAGCCCATTTGCGCGGCAACATAGCCGGCAAACACATCGCCAAAGTTTCCGGTCGGGACGGAAAAAGCAATTTTACGCTCAGGTCCGCCCAATCGCAGCGCGGCGTAGAAATAATATACCACCTGCGCCATCAGACGGGCCCAGTTGATCGAGTTTACGGCTGATAAAGTCAGTGGGCCATTGACGTCCTTGTCACTGAACATCCGCTTTACCATTGCCTGCGCGTCGTCGAAGCTGCCCTCAATCGCGATGTTGTGGACATTGGGCGCAAGGATGGTTGTCATCTGCCGTCGCTGCACGTCAGAGACGCGGTTATGCGGGTGCAGCATGAAGATTTCGATTTGCGCGCGTCCGGCAACGGCATCGATTGCCGCTGATCCTGTGTCGCCGGATGTCGCGCCGACAATGGTCAGTTTTTTATCCGTGCCCGACAAGAAGCGTTCAAACAATTGCCCAAGCAACTGAAGCGCAACGTCCTTAAATGCCAAGGTTGGCCCGTGAAACAGCTCAAGCAGCCAATGCTGCCCATCAAGTTGCACCAGCGGCGTGATCGCCGAATGGGCAAAGGAACCATAAGCTGTTGCACACAGGCCTTTGAGCTCAGATTCGCTCAACACACCCGCAGTAAATGGCGCCATAACGCGCGCAGCCAACTCGACATAAGACAGGCCGCGCATCGCTTTTATATCTTCTGTCGAAAATTGCGGCCAATGGCGCGGGACATATAGTCCGCCATCTCGGGCCAGACCCGTTAGGGTGACGCCTGCAAAATCGAGCGCGTCCGCATTGCCGCGGGTGCTGATATAATCTGTTCCGTTAATCGTCATAGCGCGCACGCGGTTACCCGCGACGCCGCATTTAGGCAAGATTATTGCAAATCAGCCCGGACAAATTCGGCACATCTTTCACCGATCATGATGCTTGGCGCATTTGTGTTACCGGAAACGAGGCGCGGCATGATGCTGGCATCCGCGACATACAGCCCTTCGATGCCACGATATTTCAAGCGCGAGTCGACAACATCGTCCGCATTGGGCCCCATCCGGCACGTGCCGACGGGATGGTATACGGTATCCGCGCGACTGCGGATCAGATCATCCAAGGCGGCATCGTCATTCAGATCGACAGGATGGCGATTCTTTCCGCCATAAACGGCAAGCGCAGGTGCTTCGAAAATCCGGTGCATGGCGCGCACGCCACTGCGCAATGTGGCCATGTCGCGGTCATCGCTCAAAAATGCCGGGTCAATCAGCGGGGCCGCACTTGCATCGGTTGATGCGAGGCGCACCGTGCCGCGGCTTTCGGGCCGCAAGACGCAGGCATGGCAACTGAACCCATGGCCTTTCACTTTAGAACGGCCGTGATCTTCCAACATGGCGGGGACGAAATGATATTGAATGTCGGGTGCCGGCAAGCTTGCGTCCGAACGCCAAAATCCGCCCGCTTCGGCAAAGCAGGTGGTCATCACGCCAGTGCGCTTGCGGCGATGTTCGATAATCGCCTTTACCATCTTTACGGTGCCGGCCAGCGAATCCCCGAAAAAGTCGTCCTTTGACTGCGTTTCAAAGCTGGAAACATAATCGATATGATCTTGCAGGTCGGCGCCGACAGCGTGCTTATCATGGACGACATCCACACCGACGCTGCGCAGATGGTCGGCGGGACCAATGCCCGACAGCATCAAAATTTGCGGCGATCCAAACGCGCCTGCGGACAAAATAACAGCGCCGCGTGCCTTGATCGTGCGTTTTTTGCTTCGGCCTTGGCGAATGACAACGCCTGTGGCGCGTCCGTTTTCGACGATGATCTTTTCGGTCAGTGCGCCGGTAATGACTTCCATCCGGTCCCGTGCCGGTTCGACATAGGCGCGCGCGGCGGTCCAGCGTTCACCACCCTTTTGCGTGACCTGATACAGGCCAAAGCCGTCCTGCGTCGCGCCGTTGAAGTCATTATTGACCGGCAACTGCAACTCGGCAGCCGCTTCGATGAAGGCAAGGCTTCCGGCTTGCGGCCAGCGTTGGTCAGAAACAGACAGCGGCCCGCCTGATCCGTGAAAGGCATCAGAACCGCGTTCATTGTCTTCGCAGCGTTTGAAATAGGGCAATACCTCGTCATAGGACCAGCCATCGCAACCCAGTGCGGCCCAATTGTCATAATCGTATTTGTGGCCACGGATGTACACCATCGCGTTAATCGCGCTAGACCCGCCAAGGCCCTTGCCGCGGGGTTGATATCCGGTGCGGCCATTCAGGCCCTTTTGCGGAACGGTTTCATATTTATAGTTAGACCCGTTGCGAATGAACGGCATGAAACCGGGCGTTTTGATCAACATATTGTTGTTGGTGCCGCCGGCCTCGATCAGGCAGACCTTATATTTGCCACCTTCCGAAAGTCGGCCAGCTGCAGCGCTGCCCGCTGACCCGCCACCAATCACGATGATATCAAATTCGTCCATGTTGCCTGCTCCTCTAACGCCAAGGTTTAAGCGGACGATTAAATACTGGCAAGAGTGTAAATAGCGCTATTCGGCCTTTGCCTCTTGCGCTTCAAGCCAGCGTGCACGGATGGTGCCCGATGTTTCGCGGCTGCCATCGTGGCTCCATCCCGGTTCGCGTACAAGGTACGACAATTTGTGACGCCATGGCGCCGACCAAAGGTCTTGGAATATCCCGACCCATTCGTGAAACACGCTCCACAACAGGTTGAATGTCCCGAGTTGCCGGACAATCCCGTAGCGAATTTTCTCGCTGTCTACTTCTTCGGTAAAGGTCCCGAACATGCGATCCCAGATGATGAAAACGCCCGCATAATTGCGGTCAAGATAGCGGGGGTTGGTCGCATGGTGGACGCGATGATGGCTTGGGGTATTCATCACATATTCGAACCAGCGCGGGAATTTGTTGATGGCTTCGGTATGGATCCAGAATTGATAAATGAGGTTAAACGCACCCACGAAAAGCAGTAGGGCCGGGTGAAACCCGATGAGCGCCAACGGGATGCGGAAGATAAAGCCAAGGGCAATGAACCCGGTCCATGTCTGACGCAGCGCCGTGGAGAGATTATAATGCTGGCTTGAGTGGTGGTTTACATGGCTGGCCCAAAACCAGCGGACGCGGTGTCCGGTGCGATGCGCCCAATAATAAGCCAGATCGTCCAAAACAAAGCATAAGGGCCACGCCCACCACACCCAGCCAATGTCGAACAACCGGTTCTCGTACATCCACATCGCCAGACTGAACACCAACGCGCCGGTGAGCGCGCCTGCAACGGTGCTGCCGGTGCCGAGCGCGAGTGACGTCAAGGTGTCGCGCGGTTCATATTTCTCTGGCGCACGGCTGCGTGCCCACAGCATTTCTGCGATGATCAGGATGATGAACGCCGGAATGGCATAATCTACTGGGCTGAAAAGTTCAGGCATGCGTATTTCCCGTTCTATGCGGACCGTTGTTCAAATGCCGAAGGCCAGATGCCCATGACGGTGCGTGTTCACCCAAATTGAGCGTAATGGTTCCAAATGTCTTCTCGCCTGTTCCGATGGTGAGAAAATTCTGGTCCAAACGGGATTCGCTGTGCCTGTCGAGCAAACGTCCTGCCCATTGCACACCGTGCCGACGGATGAGCAGGTGCCGGCCCTGATCGTCACGCAGCAATGCCGCTATACCCGCTTTGTCGATTGCGATGTCTACCGGATTGAACCCACAGAGCGTCTCTTCGGCAAGGTCACGTGCTTGCGCTTCGCTGTGGATGCGGACGTCGCCGCCCAAGCGCCAAAACCGTGCGAGCCATGCAATAAACAAAATCGATGCAATCGACCCTGCCAGTTGCAGCAATTCTGCCATCAAGAAGCCCGTCCGCGCAACATGTCCATCATCGCCGCAACGGGCGACAGGTCATAGCCTGCGTCAGCGGCCTGTTCCGAAAGGACCGCGGGATGGTCGCCCTTTGCCGCGCGGGCCAATGCCCATAACAAAGTCGATCGGGTCCCCGACCGGCAATAGGCCAATATCTTGCCGTCTGCATTTTCAATGGCATCGGCCATGGCCGTGACCTGCCATTCGGCAAAGCCCGCATGTGTCACAGGAATGGCGACATAAGCGATGCCGGCAGCTTGCGCCGCGGCGGCGATTTCAGCGCCTGATGTTTGGTCGGCGGATTCATCTTCGGGACGGTTGTTGATGATCAACGAAATACCCGCGGCTTTCGCCTCCGCCACGTCGGAAAGGCTGATTTGCGGCGCGGCGAAAAACGTGTCTGTCAACTTACGGAACATCAGCAAATCCTATCATTTGCCGCACAAAGCGGTCATCTGCCCTTCGCCTTATTTTAATCTGCAATCGATAACAAGAATGGACCGTGCATTGGCCCGAAACGCCCCGCTAAAACTGCGCGATGACCGATAGGAAATCTTCGCCATAGGCTTCCAACTTACGTGCGCCGACACCGCTAATCCGGCCTAAGGCGTGGATGTTGGTTGGCTTGGTCAAAGCCATCTCACGCAAAGTTGCGTCATGAAAAATGACATAAGGCGGCACGCCCACATCTTCGGCCAGCGCGCGGCGCTTGGCACGTAGCGCCTCAAACAACGGGTTGCCAATGGGATTGTCCGGTCGACCAGCGCGGCGCTTGTTGTCCGGCTTTACGATCGCAATCTGGATATTTTGATCGCCGCGCATGATGGCGCGGGCATCGCCCGCCAATTTCAGGCCGCCATGTTCATTGGCCACCATTGCCCCGCGGGCCTGCAAGGCACGAGACAAGGGCTTCAGCATCGCTGCCTCTGCCTTGCTGACAATTCCGAACACCGAAAGCTGGTCATGCCCCAATTGGGTGATGCGGTCATCTTTGCTGCCCGTCAGGACCTTTTCCAAATGGCCCATGCCGAACATCTGCCCGGTGCGATAGGCGGCGGACAAGAGCTTGCGCGACAGTTCGGTGGCGTCATGAACGTCGGGGGCATTCAGGCAATTGTCGCAATTGCCGCATGATTCAGGTGGGCTTTCCCCAAAGTGACGCAGCAGCACTGCACGCCTGCATCCCGCCGTTTCGACCAGATATGACAACGCGGCAACACGCGCCAATTCCGCCTCACGCCGTTCGGGGGCAAGCTCGCTCAGGCGCATGCGGGCGCGGGTGAAGTCGCCGGCAGACCACAGCATATGCGCCACGGCCGGGTCACCATCGCGTCCGGCGCGGCCGCTTTCCTGATAATAGGATTCGATCGATTTCGGCAGACCAGCATGCACGACAAAGCGCACATCGGGTTTGTCGATACCCATGCCAAACGCCACCGTCGCCACCATCACCATGTCTTCGGACGATACAAACTCTGCCTGCGCCCGCGCCCGTGTCTGCGGCTCCATACCGGCGTGATAGTAAAGCGCCTTGCGGCCGGTTTCTGCGATTTGGGCCGCAATCTTTTCAGTGCGGTCACGGGTCTGCGCATAAACGATGCCCGCGCCCGGCAGGCCTTTTACCAGCGCAGCGATGCCGCTGTTCGGCGCGGCTTCGGCGGCATAACGTATGTTGGGCCTGTCAAAACCTGCCACCATGACGCCATCGTGCGGAATGCCCAGTTGCTCGGCAATATCGTCACGCGTGTGGGTGTCTGCTGTTGCGGTGAGCGCGAGGCGCGGCACTTCGGCAAAGTCGTCGAGCAAGGGACGCAGCAGGCGATAGTCCGGGCGGAAATCATGCCCCCATTCGGAAACGCAATGCGCTTCATCAATGGCAAACAGCGCGATTTTGGTCTCACGCAACAGGGTGCGAAATTCTTGCCCCGATGCCCGTTCCGGCGCGACATATAACAGGTCTAGGTCGCCAGCACGAAACCGGCTGATCGTTTCTGCGCGGTTGTCGTCGGCCGATGTCAACGTCGCCGCGCGAATGCCAACGGCGTCGGCCGCGCGCATTTGGTCATGCATCAGCGCGATGAGCGGCGAAATGACAATGCACGTGCCGTCCATGATGACCGCGGGCAATTGGTAACATAATGACTTGCCTGCACCCGTTGGCATGATGGCCAAAGTGCGTTGACCCGCAAGCACCCGTGACACGACCTGTTCCTGCTGCCCGCGAAATTCGGGAAAACCGAAAATGCGGTGCAACACATCAGATGGGGTGGGGGACGAAGCGACGGATGCCATGCCATGCCCTAGCGTGACTGAAGTGTCAGTGACAGAGTGCAGTTGTGTTCAAACCAAGTCGCTTGTGGATAGCGCGCGATTATGCCGGTGGGATGGCTTCTTCTTCGGCTTCGCTTTGCTGCCGTGCCCACATTTCGGCATAAAGGCCGGCTTTGCGTAGCAGTTCGTTATGCGTCCCTTGTTCGGCAACACGTCCGGCATCCAAAACCATGATCTGGTCAGCATCGACGATGGTCGACAGCCGGTGGGCGATGATGATGGTCGTGCGCCGTTCCGAAATGCGTTCAAGCGTCGCCTGAATTTCGGACTCGGTGCGGCTATCGAGCGCGCTGGTCGCTTCATCAAGGATCAGGATCGGCGGGTTTTTCAGCAACGTCCGCGCGATGGCCACGCGCTGCTTTTCGCCGCCGGACAGTTTCAACCCGCGTTCGCCAACCTTGGCGGCATATTGCTCCGGCAATGACCCGATAAAGCCATGAATCGATGCGCCGCGTGCGGCCTCTTCGATTTCGATCTGGCTCGATCCCTCACGGCCATAGCCGATATTATAGCCGATGCTGTCGTTGAACAGCACGGTGTCCTGCGGCACAATGCCGATGACGCTGCGCAAGCTTGATTGCGTCACATCGCGCAGATCCTGCCCGTCGATGGTAATGCGGCCGCCGGTGATGTCGTAAAATCGGTATAACAGCCGTGCAATGGTCGACTTGCCGGCGCCCGACGGCCCCACCACCGCAAGCGTATGCCCCGGTTCAATTTTGAAGCTGACGCCATTGAGGATTTGCCGGTCGGGGTCATAGCCAAAGCGCACATCTTCAAACGCCACCGCGCCGCCCGACACGGCCAAGGCAGGCGCACCGGGCTTATCCATGATTTCGGCGGGCGTATCGATCAAGTCGAACATCGCGGCCATATCCGTGAGGCCTTGGCGAATGGTGCGATACACCATCCCGAGCATATCCAGCGGCCGGAACAGCTGCGCCAACAAAGTGTTGACGGTGACAACGTCGCCGGTTGTAAACTGCCCGCGCGACCAGCCCCAAACGACATAACCCATGGCACCCGCCATCATCACATTGGTGATCAGCGACTGCCCGATGTTCAGCGCGGCAAGCGAGTTTTCCGATTTGACGGCGGCATTTGCATAATGATGCACGACTTCGGCATAGCGGCGCGTTTCGCGCTTTTCGGCGTTGAAATATTTGACCGTTTCATAATTGAGCAGACTGTCGACCGACTTTGCGACGGTCTGCGTATCCAGCTCGTTCATTTCCTCGCGCAATTTGTTGCGCCAGTTGGTGATGACGGTGGTGTAGGCAATGTAGCTGACCACCATGATCAGCGTCGCCGCAACCATGCCCCAGCCAAATTCAATCTTGAAATATGCGGAGACCAGAACGAGCTCAAGCAAAGTAGGCGCGATGTTGAATAGCAGGAAATAGAGCATGATATCGATGCTCTTCGTCCCGCGTTCGATAACCTTGGTCACCGCACCTGTTCGGCGGTTCATATGAAAGCGCATCGATAGGTTATGCAAATGGCTGAACACATTTTCGGCCAAGCGGCGGGTGGCCTCTTGCCCGACGCGCTCAAAGACAACGTTGCGCAGATTGTCGAACAAGACGCCGCCAAAACGCGCACCCGCATAAGCGGCCACGAGCGCAATCGCGATTGCCACGCTGTCTTCCATGCCGGGAACCATGCGGTCGATCGCCTGGCCATAGACCCACGCCATGCTCAACTGAATAAGCTTGGACACCACCACCAGCAGCAATGCAAACACGATGCGTGCGCGCAGGCCAGCCTCACCCTTTGGCCATAAATATGGTAAGAACCGCCGCATCACGGCGAAATCGGGCTTGGCGTCTGAACTGGGGGCTAATGGTGGCACAAGGGCCGTATAATTAGATTAAGCGAAAGCGCAAACGCCCATCATGCGCGACCCGACAGCAGCAACCATGTCGCGACCGCGTTAATGCCCGTATATACCCCATATGTCAGCGCGACCGCCCACGACCCGTCATTGGCAAACCACAGCGCGCCCATCAGCAACGCCAGTTCGATGGCGTAGCTGCCATAGGGACTGAAATGCGGGCTGAAATAAAGCTTGGTTTCTTCAACGAAGGGATGTCCGGATTCTGAAACTGCTTTGTGCATGGCAAAATTGCCAATGCCCATAAAGAAGCAGACAATCAGCAGCATAAATTTGCTTTATGTTCCTTCGCGGATGGCGCGGGCTTCATTGCGTTCCGATTGCCGCTCAAGCGCGACCTTGATCATCGCGATGATGGGGTCCGCCAGTGCAAGCCCCAATATGCCAAACAAAGCGCCGAAAAGGATCTGCGCGCCAAGCACAAGCGCTGGCGCCAGATCGACCGCGCGTTTGGCGACCATTGGGACGATCAGATAGCCGTCGACCATCTGGACGACGAAATATACGAAGATGGCATAGAGGCCGACATCAACACCCGCCGAAAATCCGACGAGGATGATGAGTGCGCCCGATACGATAGCGCCGATGTTGGGCAAAAACGCCAACAGCCCCGTGAGCACACCCAAAAGCGCCGCCATGGGTACGCCGCCAAGGCTGAGCAATATCCATGTGCCAAAACCTTCCACCGCCATGCCGAGCAACCGGCCGGCCATTAGGCGACGTAATACGCTGCCCATTTTGGCGGCGGTGACATAGAAATGCTCGCGCTCCGCCAGCGGTAACATCCACGCGACGCCGCGCTCATACATACGCGGTTCGGCGGCGATGAATATGGCGAGGACAAGCATCATCGCCATGTTGGTCACGGTGCCGACCACCGAAGAAACGGCGGCGGTTACGCGGCCGACGGAGTTCAAAATCTGCGTGCCGAAGCCTTTTACATCTTCTGCCGATATGTTGAATCCGGCCGCAGCGATTCGGTTGCCGATGGTTTCAATCTGAGTTTCGACAATAGCCTGAAGGCTGGCGGCCTGCGCGGCAAGCTCGGAGCCGGTAAATACAAATGTCCAATACATGAAACCGAATACGGCAAGGACAACTATGGTCAGGCGGATACCGCGCGGGATGGGCAGCACCCGGCCAAGCAAACGCGCACCGCCATCAAACATCGCCGCAAGGACAAGACCGCCCATGATGAGCAATAGTGGCTGCGCCAACCAGACAAGCCCAACAACAAAGGCGGTCATGCCAATCCAGACCGCCGCCCGTTTGATCTCGGTGCGGATTATGGGGTCGTAAAGTTCGGTCGGGCCAACCTCTTCGCGAAATGTGTCTTCCTGCACCGCAGGCTTTCGGCGGGTGCGCCGCGCCTTGGCGGGTTTTGTGGCAGGGGTTTCTTTCGCGACATCATTCACTTGAACGGACCTTTTTTGGACGCAGGCTGGTGCCCGCGCGGTCACCGCGCAGCGATGAAATCCACGTTGCCGGGTTCAGGCCAGTGCTGCCATCGACAGAGAAGGTAATGATTTCCGCGCGGCCGCCAATGCGATCCCATGATACAGGGCCGCCAAGGCCACCCAGCGCCTCTGGCACGCGGCTGTCCGAGCTATTGTCGCGGTTGTCGCCCATCAAGAACACATGGCCCGCAGGTATTTTTACAGGCTCCATATCATCGGTCTCGCGTCGGCGGGCATCGATGGTGTCATATTGCACGCCATTGGGCAGCGTTTCGCGAATGACGGGCAAATGGCATGTCATGACGCCATCATCGCCGCGCGTCAGCGCGCCCGGGAAATCATAATCATTGCATGGATTGTTGGCATCGACAGGCAAAACCAGATTGGGCTGGGTGTCCTGCCTAACGGGCTTGCCGTTCAGGAAAATCTGACCTTCGCGCAAGGCAATCGTGTCACCGGGCAGGCCAATGACGCGTTTGATCCAGTCCTGATATTTGCCCTTCGGCGTCAAAATGACAATATCGCCACGGGCCGGCATTTTGCCCCAGACCCGCTTCTGGCTTTCCGGAAGCGGGACGGCCAGCGCCTCCACTTCCTCGCGCAGCACCAGCCAGTGGAATATCGCGACCGGATTGGGAATGGTGGGCGACACATGGCTCCAGCCATAAGGATATTTGCTCACGAACAACCGGTCACCCACCAGCAATGTCGGCATCATCGATATTGACGGGATATAAAACGGCTTCGCAATGAAACTGTGAAACGCAAGAACGGCCATCAACAGCCAGAACATCCCTTTGATTTCCGCCCAAGCAGCAGAGGCCAAGCCGCGTTTTTCAGGGGCTGGAGTGGAGGGGACATTGGGGTCGATATTGTCGGTGGTCAAACTGGTCATGCCTTTTGCGATGGTAACGCTTCGATAATGACAAATGCCTGCGCCCATGGGTGGTCATCAGTCAGTGTCAGATGAATATGGGCTTCATAGCCCGAAGGAATCATTGCGTCGAGCCGCGCTTTTGCGCCGCCCGTCAGCGCCAGCGTTGGCGCGCCTGACGGTGCGTTGGCGACGCCGATGTCTTTCATGAACACACCATGCTTGAATCCGGTTCCAACAGCTTTGGAAAAAGCCTCTTTGGCTGCAAAGCGTTTGGCATATGTGCCCGCCCGCGTGAATGGTCGCTTGCCAGCTTTGGCGCGTTCGATGTCGGTAAAAACGCGCTTTTCAAACCGTTCGCCAAAGCGCTCAAGCGAATGCGCGATGCGCTCAATATTGCATAAGTCGGAACCAAGCCCGATGATCACCGCGCGAGGTCCATTAACGTCCGCATCTTCCGGACGCTTTCCTCTAAGCCAATGAAGATCGCCTCACCAATCAGATAGTGCCCGATGTTCAGCTCTGCAAATTGGGGAATGGCGGCGATGGGTTGGACATTTTCAAATGTCAGGCCGTGGCCAGCATGTGGTTCGATACCATTTTTAGCCGCAAGTGCGGCCGCGTCCGCAATGCGGCGAAGTTCTATTTCGCGTTCTTCGCCGTCTGCATGCGCATATTTGCCGGTGTGAAATTCAACGACGGGCGCTTTCAGGCGGATCGCCGCTTCAATCTGGCGGGCGTCGGGTTCGATGAACAAGCTTACGCGAATGCCCGCGTCCGCCAGCCGCGTGACGATGGGCGCGAGATGATTGTGTTGCCCGGCGGCATCCAGCCCACCCTCGGTCGTGCGTTCCTCGCGCCGTTCGGGGACGATGCAGGCAGCATGCGGCTTATGCCGAAGCGCGATTTCCAGCATTTCGTCGGTTGCTGCCATTTCCAAGTTAATGGGCAAGCGGATTTCCCGCATAATCGCGTCGAGGTCAGCGTCGCGAATATGCCGGCGATCTTCGCGCAAATGGACGGTGATGCCATCGCCGCCCGCTGCCTCCACCATATGGGCGGCGCGCATCGGATCTGGATGCATTCCGCCACGCGCATTTCGGATCGTCGCAACATGGTCGATATTGACGCCAAGGCGCAGACGAGACGAATGCTCTATCTTCATAGCTTCCGGCTACCGGGCTTTACCGCCTCGGTCGCCGCCAATTCGGGCGGCAACTCATCTGGCGCATAGGTTGGAAAGTTCAGCTGAATAAGCGGGAAGAAGGGTACACCGAGGTCGACGGTGCCTGCCGAACGGTCCACCACTGCGCCAGCGGCGATGACATGACCGCCGGCGGCTTCGATCGCCGCAATAGCCTCACGCGATGAAAGGCCGGTCGTTACGACATCTTCCATCATCAGGATTTTGGTGCCGGGTGCGATCGCAAAGCCGCGGCGCAGACCAAAGATGCCATCGGGACGTTCCACGAACATCGCATCAACGCCCAGCGCGCGACCCATTTCATGGCCGATGATCAGGCCACCCATGGCCGGGGAAATGACGGCTTGGATCTCGTTTCGCAGATCGCGCGGCATTTTTTGTGTCAGTGCCAAGGCAATGCGCCCCGCACGCTCAGGGTTCATCAGCAGGCGTGCGCACTGAAGATAATAAGCGCTGTGGCGGCCGGACGACAGCAGGAAATGTCCTTCGAGCAGTGCGTCGACGCTACGGAATTCAGATAATATTTCATCTTCGGTCATGATGGGGAGATTTTTCCTGGCTGGCGAATGTTGTGTTTTGCATCTTCCGTTTAGCGGATTGCAACGCAAATAGGTAGAAGAGTGGAGCAATTAAATGCTAAAAATCATTAATCGACCGCTTGAGGGTTCAGATAAGCGCGCCTATAGGTCGCGCGAGTCCGACCTTCCAGCGGGGGGTCAGGCCTACGCAATATTTCTGCGTCGCACCAAGAATACGGGGCTAAATTGATGATTATGTTGAAGAAATTTCTGGTTGTAATGGCTGCCATGGCAATGCCGTCATTGGCATTGGCGCAACCTGCGAATCCCGCGCCTGCGCCAGTCACGAAAGAAGTGGCTGCACCGGTTGTAGCAACACCCGCCGCAGCAGCACCTGTTGCCGCTGAAGCAGAAGCAGCGCCAGCCGCCGCCGCTGCACCAAAATCGATGGATGGTTCGCTTCCTGGCTACACGCCGCTGCGTCCTGACTATGCCAACAGCGTCGGTATGCCGAAGCCGAAGGAAATCGATTTTCAGGAACAGTTCACCGAGAACGGCCAATATGCGAAATGGATTAACAACGCCATTTTGTTGCCGATTATCACGATCATTTCGCTCTTCGTTCTTGGCTTGCTGCTTTGGGTGATCGTGCGCTTCAATCGCCGCGCAAACCCCGTCCCTTCAAAGACGACGCACAATACCTTTATTGAGGTTGTTTGGACGCTGGTTCCAGTCCTCATCCTTCTCGGCATTGCTTACCCATCGCTCGACTTGCTTGCCAAGCAGTTCAAGCCAGCACCGGCAGACGCCGTGACCGTTAAGGCAACTGGCTATCAATGGTATTGGGGTTACACTTATCCTGACCATGGCGGCTTTGAAGTTGTGTCCAACATGCTCAAAGAGCAAGGCGACGCTGCCAAGGGTGAGCGCTTCCGTGCTGAAAATGACGGCCCCAAGTTGATGGCCGTAGACAATCGTATGGTTGTACCAGCGGGCGTTCCGATCCGCATTCAGACAACGGCCGCAGACGTAATCCACGCCTTTGCCGTACCATCGCTTTGGTTCAAGCTTGATGCCGTCCCCGGCCGTTTGAACGAAAAGTCGCTCACGATCACGAAACCAGGCGTCTATTTCGGACAATGTTCGGAGCTTTGCGGTGCACGGCATGCTTTCATGCCCATCGTTGTAGAAGCACTGCCGCCAGAAAAGTTTGCGGCATGGGTTAAGGCGCAAGGCGGCACGATGCCCGGCGCTGAAAAGCCTGCTCCAGCAGCGCCAGCAGTAGCTGCCCCTGCAGCACCTGCACCAACCACTGACCCAGTCGCTGCGCCTGCCGCAGCGCCAACCAAGTAAAAAGGCCAGACTGATGACCACGATTGCCGCAACAGGTACAGACCTCCACGCGCATGACCATCATGACGCGGATCACAAGCCAGGCTTCTTCGCGCGCT
>NZ_JBILAF010000039.1:0-16222 GCF_044354325.1 Sphingorhabdus sp.
CGCAACGCAACGTTTCATCTGGTCCGAAGAACTCGCCGCTGCGGATTGCGTCGGCACCATGCCATTTGGCCTGTCGATGGTCGGACCCGTCATCTACACATTCGGCACGCCGGAGCAAAAAGCACAATTCCTGCCCGGTATCTTGTCGGGCGACGATTGGTGGTGCCAAGGGTATTCGGAACCTGGCGCAGGTTCTGACCTTGCTTCGCTGCGCACAAAGGCCGTCCGCGACGGCGACCATTATGTTGTAAACGGTCAAAAGACATGGACCACGATGGCGCAATATGCAGACTGGGGCTTCTTCCTCGTCCGCACCGATTCCGATGCCAAGGCGCAGGAGGGCATTAGCTTCCTTCTCATCAACATGAAGACGCCCGGCGTAACCGTTCGCCCAATCATCACCTTGGGTGGCGAGCATGAAGTCAACGAAGTATGGTTGGAAGACGTCCGCGTACCCGTTGCCAATCGCATCTATGAAGAAAACAAGGGCTGGACCTGCGCCAAGTTCTTGCTGGCGCATGAGCGTACCGGCATCGCCGCCGTTGCCCGGTCGAAGCGTGGCGTTGAGAAGATCAAATCCATTGCCCGCACAGAGCAGGACGGTGACCGTCCGTTGATCGCCAACCCATTTTTCAAGCGTAAGATTTCGGAACTTGAAATCGATCTGACCGCATTGGAATTCACCGAACTGCGTAGCCTTGCGGGCGAAGCGGCGGGCAAGGGCCCTGGCCCTGAATCCAGCTTGCTGAAAATCAAGGGCTCTGAAATCCAGCAGCGGATTACCGAACTCGCATTGGAAGCAGTCGGCCATTATGGCGCGCCCTATTTCCGCGGATTTGGCGAAGGCGACAATGAACATCCAATTGGTCCGGATTACGCGCATCGCGCTGCTCCGACCTATTTCAACACCCGCAAGACGACGATTTACGGTGGTTCCAACGAGATCCAACGCAACATCATCGCCAAGATGGTGCTGGGTATTTAATCTAACATTTTGCCGTCACCCTGAACACGTTTCAGGGTCTTAATGCGCAACGTTGACATTAAGATGCTGAAACAAGTTCAGCATGACGGACCATTGGACAGGATAATTATAATGGATTTCAGCTACACCGAAACGCAGGACATGATCCGCGAAACCCTGAGCCGCTTTCTGGCGGACACATATGACTTTGACAGCCGCAACAAGATGATTGCCAGCGGCAGCGGACGTGACGCCGGCATCTGGAAGGCGCTGGCGCAAGATCTCGGCATGCTTGGTGCATCATTTAGCGAAGCCCATGGCGGACTTGGCGGCGGCCACCTCGAAAATGCTTTGATCCTGGAAGAATTGGGCAAGGTCATTGCGATCGAACCTTATCTGCAGACCGTCGTTCTTGGCGGTGGTGCGTTGAAGGCTGTTGGCGGCGCGATTGCCGATGCCGTCATTCCAGAAATCATTGGCGGCAACGTCATCATCGCATTTGCCTATGCGGAACCACAGGGTCGCTATAATCTTGCGAACATTCGCACGACCGCGAAGAAAGACGGCGCAGGCTATGTGCTGAACGGCCATAAGGGCGTGGTTTACGCCGCCCCTTGGGCAACGCATTTGTTGGTCACCGCCCGCACCGGCGGTTCGGGCAGCGAAGCCAATGGCGTGTCGCTGTTCCTGATTGACGCAAATACCCCTGGCATCGTGCGCCGCGACTATCCAACCGTCGATGGGTTCCAGGCTTCTGAAGTCTATTTTGAAAATGTTGCTATTCCAGGCGACGCCCTGTTGGGCGGCGAAGGCGCTGGCCTTCCGCTGATCGAACGCATTGTCGACGAAGCAACGGTTTCCGTCTGTGCAGAAGCCTGCGGTGTGACTGCCAAGCTGCATTCGGGCACGCTCGAATATGCGCGGCAGCGTAACCAGTTCGGCCAGCCCATTTCGCGCTTCCAAGTATTGCAGCACCGCATGGTCGATATGTTCATGGAAGTTGAACAGTCCAAATCCATGACCACCATGGCGACCTTGAAGCTCGATTTGCCAGCGGCAGAACGTATGGCTGCGGTATCGGCATGTAAGGCGAAGGTATCGCGCGCCGCGAAGTTCGTGGGCCAGAGCGCCATTCAAACGCATGGCGGCATCGGCATCACGCAGGAACTGGCCATCGGTCATTTCTTCAAGCGCGCGACGATGATCGAAAGCCAATTTGGTTCGGCTGACCATCATTATGAGCGTTTTGAACGCCTGACATTGGCGGATTAACGCGCCAATTCAACTTATTGTGCAGTGCAACATTTTTGTTGACAGTGCGTGCGCGAATCTTTATTGTGCACTGCAACACAACAGAAATGGTGCACGCCATGGTACGCAAATTAGCAACGACTCCTTCGACTAAAACCGTTGAACCAACGGCGTCAAAGGCTGCGCCTGCGAAAGCTACACCAAGCACCGTTGCAAAGAAGAAGGTTGCGAAACCTGCTGCTTTACCGGCCAAGAAAGCCGTATCTGTTGGATCTGAACCGATTGCTCAAGGAGTGACGAATATGACTGACACTGTAAAAGCCACCGCCGAAAAGGCGACCGAGTTTTTTGCTGACGTGCGCGAAAAGGCAAGCGAAGCGACTGAAAAAGGCAAGAAGTTCGCGGCTGAAGCCGTTGAATTCAACAAAGCGAACGTCGAAGCCATCGTTGAAGCTGGCAAGATCGTTGCCAAGGGTGCTCAGGAAATGGGCAAGACCAACATCGAATTCGCCAAGAAGAACTTCGAAGATGTTCAGGTTGCGGTGAAAGAATTGACTGCCGTCAAATCGCCAACCGATTTCGTGAAGCTGCAGGGTGAACTTGCACGCAAGGGCTTTGACACTGCAGTAGCGCAGGGTTCGAAGAACACCGAAGCGATGGTCAAGCTGGTAAACGAAATGTTCCAGCCGATTTCGAACCGCATCGCGGTAACGACTGAGCTTTTCAAGAAAGCTGCATAAGTTTTCCGAGGTTATTGCGCTGGTGCATTTCGCGTCCGCTGCCTTCTCTCTCTCCTCCTTATGGTGGTGGGCAACCGAGACACGCTAGCGCAATCATAAAAGAGCCGTCCTTTCCCCTGCGGAAAGGGCGGTTTCTTTTTGGCCAAACGAAATTGATATGGAACAGGGGTTGCACAGTCACCCTACCCTGACCTATTTTAGAGCGATGCAGATCCATATGGCACAAGATGACGACGACAAACCAGGCGGCACACTCGGCGTCGGCCTTGCCACGCGTACACGGCCAAAGACTCAAAAGCCCAGCCTGTATAAAGTCCTGCTGCTCAACGACGATTACACGCCGATGGAATTCGTCGTTCATGTGCTGAAGGCATTTTTTCAAATGGACACAGATCAGGCCACCCGCGTGATGCTACATGTCCATCAAAAAGGCGTCGGCGTGTGCGGTATCTTCACTTATGAAGTTGCTGAAACCAAGGTGACTCAGGTCATGGACTTCGCCCAAAAAAATCAGCACCCGCTGCAATGTACGTTGGAAAAAGACTAGGGTCAGGACCTAAGGTTTGCTCGGCGAACCAATTGACCCATATATTGTTTTGCCATCCTTTATCGTCGCAACGACTTTGATGCTGTATATTTTGGCCGCGTCCACGGTCAGCGGGTTTCCGTCTAGAACAACAAGATCCGCGCGCTTACCCGCCGATAGGCTTCCTTTGTCCCCGTCCTCTCCGATTTGCCACGCGGCATTGATCGTCACTTGTTGCAACGCGCGATAGGGCGATATCCGCTCCATTGGCCCCAATATGTCGCCGCTCTGCGTCAGCCGGTTCACCGATGACCAGACCAGCCGCATCATGTCGGGCGGCACAACCGGGGAATCATTATGCGCCGTCGGGCGCAGCCCCAGTGCCCAGCCCGTTGCCTGTGGCGAGATAAAATCGGCGCGCTTGGGCCCAAGCGCTACGTCGCGGTGCCAGTCGCCCCAATAATAAGTATGGTTGGCAAAAAAGCTGGGCTGGATATCCAGCGCCTTCATGTCCTTTAGCTGATCGAGTTGAACCACTTGATTGTGGATGGCGATAGTGCGCTTACCCGCCAGACCATTATCCCGGACCCCGTCGATCAATGCCTGCGCCGCGGCGTCGCCGTTGACATGGACAAACACCTGCCAGCCATTTTGTGCGGCATCCGCCAATTTGGCGTTGAACAATTTCAGATCAATCGCCGGATAACCGGCATAACCCTCTTTCTGGCCGTGTGGCGGGATGGGAACCGGGTCTTTCAACCATGCCGTACGTCCCTGCGGCGAACCATCAAGCGTCAATTTGATGCCGCCAATGCGCAAATGCCCGCCCGCTGGATAGGGCTTTCCAATCCGCGCACGTACCGCCGGGGACCAGTCACGTTCAAAAGATGTTAGCGCCACAACGTCAATCGGGAATAGCCCGCGCTTGTCGGCCTCCTCCATCGCCGCCCAGCTTTCCGGCATGATCCGTCCGTCCTGCCCGGTGGTGATACCGTTGGCGGCATAGATTTTGGCACCCGTCACCAGTGGCGCAATGCTGGCATCCATGCTGGGCGGTGTCAGCACTTTCAACACGGGATAAAGCGCCGTTTCCTCCAACACGCCATTGGGCGTTTTGCCATCGGCCTCACGCCGGATCACCCCGCCCTGCGGGTCGGGCGTTTCTGGGGTATAGCCAACCAGCTTGAGCATAGCCGAATTCATCGCCGCAAAATGCCCGCTGACATGCAGTATCAAAATCGGAATATTGCTGGAAACCGCATCCAGATCCGCCCGTGTCGGATGGCGCCGCTCGGCCAGTTGCGAGTCGTCATAGCCATTGCCAATAATCAGGGGCATGCCATCGGGACGTGGATATTGGCGCAGCGCGTCCTGCAACTCTGCAATTGATTTAACCGTCCCAACGGGCGGCGGTTGTAATTGCGCCATCGCTGCATTCTGCCCGACATAGCCCATATGCCCGTGCGCATCGATAAATCCGGGCAGAACGGTGCGCCCTTTCAGGTCCACCAATTCGACCTTTTTGGCGGCAGCTTTTTTGACCGAGGCTAGCGTGCCAAGAGCGGCGATTTTGCCGTTGCGTAGCAATATCGCCTCAACAAACTCCGGCTGATCGCCAGCCATGGTGAGTATCGATCCGCCCTTGAGAATGATGTCCGTCGTTTGCGCTGGCGCCGCAGCCAATAGCAAAGGTGCAAATGCGCAAAGCAGGCCATATTTCACACGCATTATTCTCTCTCCCAAGACTTTATCGGACGACTATCGGTTGCAAATTCCGGGCTGGCAAGCCATCCAATCGCGCAAGGAGAAATAATATGGCAGCAGCATTGATCGTTGGCGCAGGTGACGCAACGGGCGGCGCGATTGCCAAGGCTTTTGCCCGCGAAGGCTACACCGCTTGTGTCAACCGGCGTGCGCGTAACGCCGACGAATTGGAAGCGTTGGTCAAGTCCATTCATGCCGAGGGCTATGCTGCCCGCGCCTATCCAGCAGACGCGCGCATTGAGGAAGAAGTCGTGGCAATGGTCGACGCGATTGAACGCGATGTGGGCCCGATTGAGGTTGCCGTGTTCAACATCGGCGCCAATGTGAACTTCTCAATTCTGGATATGACTTCCCAAGTCTATCGCAAGGTCTGGGAAATGGCGGCCTTTGCGGGTTTCCTCATGGGACGTGAGGCGGCGCGCCGGATGGTTGAGCGCCAGTCGGGAACAATCATTTTCACCGGCGCGACTGCCAGCATACGTGGCGGCAGCGGCTTTTCAGCCTTTTCCGGTGCGAAAGGCGCTCTGCGCATGCTGGCGCAGTCAATGGCGCGCGAACTTGGGCCGAAGAATATTCACGTCGCGCATGTCATCATTGATGGCGGCATCGACACGGCCTTTATCAGGGGCATTCACCCCAATTTCGAAGCAGCCAAGGCGGCGGACGGCGTGTTGTCGCCTGATGCGATTGCGCTGCAATATGTGGCATTACACAAACAACACCGCAGTGCGTGGACGCACGAGATGGATTTACGGCCATGGACGGAGAATTTTTGATGACCAAAAGCTTCCAATTTCTTTTCGATTTCGGCGGGCCCAACAGCTATCTCGCGCACAAAATGCTGCCCGATATCTGCGCGCGTACGGGCGCTGAAGCGGTCTATATCCCTATCTCGCTGGGGGGATTGTTCAAGCTGACGAACAACCAAGCACCGTTCATGCGCTATGCGGAGACGCCCGCAAAACGCAATTATGAGATGCTGGAATTCGACCGCTTCGTCAAAGCGCATGCGCTGCCATTCAAAATGAACCCGCGCTTTCCCATCAATTCGCTGCAACTAATGCGTGGCGCGGTTGCCGCCCAACATCTCGGCTGCTTTGCGCCTTATGTGGACGCAGTGATGGCGGCAATGTGGGAAGACGGCGCGGACATGGGCGATGCACAGGTCGTCGCGTCGGTTCTGGATGCAGTTGGCCTCGACAGTGCAGCATTGCTCGCCAAGGCCGAGGATCCGGCGGTGAAAGCGGAATTGATCGCGAGTACCGAAGATGCCGCCAAACGCGGGGCATTTGGCGTCCCGACATTCTTTGTCGGCGACGAGATATATTGGGGCAAAGAACGATTGGGTCAGCTTGAGATTGCACTCACGACGTCGTGACTTCCAATTCCTAAGTTGCGCCGCAATCGATTCCCGCTAAATACCCTGCGATGGATAAGATAATCGTACGCGGCGGCAATACGCTCAAAGGGAAAATCCCCATTTCAGGTGCGAAGAACAGCGCATTGACGCTGATACCCTGCGCATTGCTGACCGACGAGCCGCTGACCTTGCGCAATTTGCCGCGCTTGGCCGACATTGACGGTTTTCAACATTTGATGAACCAGTTCGGTATTTCCACGACGGTTGCCGGATCGCGTCCCGAAGATTTCGGCCGCGTAATGACGCTCGAAGCGACGCGTATCACCACAAACATCGCGCCCTATGACCTTGTCCGCAAAATGCGCGCGTCGATTCTGGTCTTGGGCCCAATGCTTGCCCGTGCGGGCGAAGCAACCGTGTCGCTGCCGGGCGGATGCGCCATTGGCAACCGGCCAATCGACCTTCACCTGAAAGCGCTTGAGGCCTTTGGCGTCGAAATTGAAGTTGCGGCAGGATATGTGAAGGCGGTCGCCAAAAAAGGCATTCCCGGCGGGACCTATACCTTCCCTGTCGTGTCCGTGGGCGCAACTGAAAATGCGCTGATGGCGGCAAGCCTCGCGAAGGGCACATGTGTTCTGCACAATGCCGCGCGCGAGCCCGAAATCGTCGATTTGTGCAACTTGCTTGTCGCAATGGGCGCGCAGATTGAAGGCATCGGTACATCCGACCTCATCATTCACGGCAAGGACCGTCTGCATGGCGCGACATACCGCGTCATGAGCGACCGGATCGAAGCGGGCAGCTATGCCTGCGCCGCGGCCATTACCGGCGGCGATATTGAACTTGTCGGTGCAAAGGCGAGCGAAATGGACGCAACGCTGGATGCGTTGCGCCAATCAGGCGTCACGGTTGAAGAAACCGCAGGCGGGATCCGCATCGCGTCCGATGGCAAATTAAAGCCGCTGACGATTTCAACCGCGCCATATCCCGGCTTTGCAACCGATATGCAGGCGCAGTTCATGGCCATGCTGTGCATGGCAGACGGCGCAAGTGTCCTGACCGAAACGATTTTCGAGAACCGGTACATGCACGTGCCCGAACTCAACCGTATGGGCGCGCATATCGAAACCAAGGGCCGTACCGCCATTGTCCACGGTGTGAAGAAAATGACGGGCGCGCCTGTGATGGCAACCGATTTGAGAGCCTCTATGAGCCTCGTGATCGCTGGCTTGGTCGCAGAGGGCGAAACGCATGTGAGCCGTCTTTACCACCTCGACAGAGGCTATGAGCGGCTAGAAGAAAAGCTTCAACTTGTCGGCGCGGATGTTGAGCGGGTGGGCTCAGACTAACGAGCGCCATTCGAATCGGAGCGTCGCATTCAAGGAACAGTTGCCACATTGATATTTTTGCGGCATCTCTCATCAAAGTGAAATCGAATGTGAATCCGAAGCCAAGCCAAGCCACGCGTCATCCAGTTTTGGATTCGATCCGCTTTAGCCCCATCGCAACCGTCGTCAGCGACCCCACCAAGCCAGACAATCCCCTGATTGCGGTGAATGCGGCTTTTTGTGCGCTAACCGGCTATGCAGAAGACGAAGTCATCGGTCGCAACTGCCGCTTTTTGCGCGGTCCGGACACCGAAAATGGCCAGACGGAAAAGCTGCGCTCGGCAGTGCAAGGGCAACATTCTGCACTGGCAGAACTCATTAACTACCGGAAAGACGGATCCCCCTTTCGCAACGCGGTGATGATCGCGCCATTGTTCGACAATGATGGGAATCTTGAGCTTTTCGTCGGGTCCCAAATCGAAGTGCTACCCGAAGAGGAGAGCATTGGGCTGGTGCGCCAACAACAAGCCGCACAGATTGTCGACCGGCTTTCACCCCGTCAGCGCGAGATTTTGCAACAGATGGCCCGCGGTTTCCGGACAAAGCAGATTGCCTATCGATTGTCCTTAAGCGAAAAGACGGTTCAGATGCACCGCATGCTGATGTTCAAGAAACTGTCGACGTCGAATGCGGCAGATGCCGTCCGCATAGCCGTCGAAGCGGGGCTTTAACCGACCGGACAGGCCGATGTGACCGAACCCTTTATGCGTTCGCCATCACCCACAATCGAATCGCACTCGCCAACCCGCAGGGTGTTCCGGATTCCAGACGCTCCACATCGATTTGCGCGACCAGCGCATTGACGGGCAAATCCTTTTGCTCGGCAGCCCGTTTCAACGCGTCCCAGAAAAGCGGTTCCAGACTGATGGAGGTTTGATGCCCCGCCACCGTCATGCTGCGCTTGACGGGCGGATGATAAATATCGCTCACCCGCCGACAACCATCAATACATGTGCTGGCCACCGTTGATCGACAAAGTCGAACCGGTGATGAAGCCTGCATTGTCGCTCGTCAAAAATTCGACGCCGCGGGCGATTTCGTCGGGTTGACCCAAACGGCCCACGGGAATTTGCGCGACAATCTTTTCCATCACATTTTCCGGGATGGTCGACAGCATTTCGGTGCCGATATAGCCCGGCGCGATTGCATTGGCGGTCACGCCATAGCGCGCACCTTCGGCGGCAAGCGATTTGGTAAAACCATGGATGCCTGATTTTGCCGCCGCGTAATTCACCTGACCGATTTGGCCGCCCTGACCGTTGACCGAGCCAATATTGACGATGCGTCCCCATTTGCGTTCGCGCATGCCGGCAAAGACTGCCTTTGCCATGTTGAAACATCCCGTCAGGTCGACACGGATGACTTCGTCCCATTGTTCGAATGTCATCTTCATCATCGTAGCATCGCGCGTGATACCCGCATTGTTGACCATGATGTCGATTGGCCCGAACTCAGCCTCAATCGCCGCGCAGGCGTCCAGACAGCTTTGGTGATCGCCAACGTCCCACTTGCGCACCGCAATGCCAGTCCGTTCTGAAAATGCCTTGGCGGCCGCGTCATTGCCGCCATAGTTGGCGATGACCATCCGGCCTTTTTCCTGAAGCTTCAAACAGATCGCTTCGCCAATACCTCGGGTGCCGCCTGTAACCACCGCAATTCGTGACATGCATTGCTCTCCTCATCGCTATTTCCGCCATGATTAATGGACAAGGGCACAAGTGCAAGTTGCCGTAAACGTTAGCACAAAAAAGCCGCAGCCTCGCTGTGCCAACGATTAGATCCAGCCAGCCAGTTCCTGCCCGATAATCTGTTCAAGCATATCCATGCCGATATCGCTGTCGTTCAAGCACGGCAGATAGGCATAATGTGTGCCGCCCGCTTCTTCGAACTGCTCATGCCCTTGCATCGCGAGCTCTTCGAGCGTTTCGAGGCAATCGACCGAAAAGCCCGGTGCAAAGATCGCGACTTTCTTCGTCCCTTCGCGCGCAAGCTTCATCAGCGTATCGTCCGTGGCGGGTTCAAGCCATTTTGCCCGCCCGAAACGCGATTGGAAACTGACAACAAGCGCGCGGCCCATGGCTTCCGACAGAAGCCGTGCGGTTTTTTGGCAGTGGCAATGATAGGGGTCACCCAAATGGAGCGTACGTTCCGGCATCCCGTGGAAACTGATCACAAGCGCGTCGGGCACGAAATCCAGTTTCGCAAGCGACGCTTCAATCGACGACTTCAGCGCGCCGATATAGCGTGCATCATCATGATAAGCGGGCAGCGTCCGGATCGCCGGATGCCATCGCATGGCGGTGAGCGTGGCATATGCCTCATCAAGCACCGTACCTGTCGTCGCCCCTGAATATTGCGGATATAATGGCGCAATTAAAATCCGGTTGCACCCCGCCGCTTTCATCGCGGCCAGTTGGTCAGCGACGGACGGATTACCATAGCGCATGGCATATCGCACATCGGCGATCCCTTCCATACGCACCTGCAAAGCTTCCGCCTGTCCGGCTGTAAAAAATGCGAGCGGCGATCCTTTTTCCGTCCAAACTTTGGCATATGCCTGCGCCGATTTTTGCGGACGGGTGTTCAAAATGATGCCGCGCAAAATTGGCTGCCACAGCAAAGGCGGAATTTCGACAACGCGTCGATCCGACAAAAACTGTTTCAAATAGCGCTTCACTGCTGACGTCGTAGGTGCGTCTGGC
Organism: Sphingorhabdus sp.; assembly: GCF_044354325.1. Taxonomy (GTDB): domain Bacteria; phylum Pseudomonadota; class Alphaproteobacteria; order Sphingomonadales; family Sphingomonadaceae; genus Sphingorhabdus_B. The sequence goes on from NZ_JBILAF010000039.1 coordinate 10,696, forward strand.
GTACCCAGATTCACCAGCAAGACGCCGACTTTGGGCGTCGCCACGGGTGGGTGGTCAATTGGTAAGGTCATTATAGTCCCCGGGACAGCAATTGAAGTTCACGCAAACGTATTCCCGCTGCAGAGAATAAAGCGTTTGCAAGTGCGGGTGCAACTGGTGGCACCCCGAGTTCAGTCACACCGCCCGGCGCCGCATCACTGCGCGCAAATTCAACGGTGATTTCCGGCACATCGGTTAATTTCGGCAGGTCCACATCGCGCAGACGGCGGGCGGTTGGCAGGCCGTTTTGATATTCGGTTGTTGAACCCAATGCTTGTGCCAATCCGAAAACGATGCCGCCCTCAATCTGCTGGCGCGCCAGATCAGGATTAATAAGCCGCCCGCAATCCGCCATCGCATGAATACGGTCGACACGCACGCCGGTTTCGCTGGTACGCGCCGTCACGATAACGGCAATGTGGCTGCCGCGCATGCTGTGACACGCAATGCCGCGTCCGCTGCCCGAGCCGCCCCCGTCCCATCCCGCCATATTGGCGACGCCCGTAAGGCACCGGGCAAGCCGGGTTTGGCCGACAAGCATTTGCATGCGAAACGACAAAGGCTCAACGCCAGCATTTTGCGCAAGCTCGTCAATGAAACCCTCAACGAAGAAGCAGTTGTAGCTGTGCGCAAGGCTACGCCACGGCCCGGTCGGCACCGGCATGCGCACGGGGAAATGGTCAATCGTCAGATTGGGAATGGCATATGGTATCTGCGCACCGTGCACCGCGAGTGCGTCAAATTCGCCTGCGGACGCCTTGCGCGCTGCGTCAACGCTTTGCCCATCGATACGGTTTGCAAGCTCACGCATGCTGGATGCGGCCGCCACCCGCACGCTCATGGCGGTCACGGCGCCTTCGGCATTTATCGCGGCGGATAAACGGCCCAGCGCCGGTGTGCGGACATGATCCCGCAGGAAATCTTCAGGGCGCGACCAGACCAGTTGCACCGGCCTGCCCACTTCCTTGGCAATGACCGCAACTTGCGCGGCAATCACATTGTCAAAATTGCGGTCGAAACTTCCGCCCGCCATGACGGGATAGAGAACCACATCATTTACATCGATGCCGATGGCATTTGCTGCGGCAACGCGCGCGGCCTGAGGCGCTTGTGATGCGATCCATAATTGCAGACGACCATTGCGATAATCCGCCGTCGCTGAACGTGTTTCAATAGGGGCGTGCACCGCCGCACCCACCGAATAGTCGGCCTTAAAAATGCGCGTTGCCGTCTCGGGCGCCATTGCCGCATCAACGTCGCCTGATTTGAATGCACGAAAGCCGGGGCCTTTGGCGATGGCGTCGCCAAGCGACTGACCAATTTTCTGGCTGTCCGCCAGGCCACCTTTTGTCGCAAAGACGGGCTTCATTGCATCGAGCGCGGTGTTGGCTGCCCACCAGTTGCTTGCCACCGCAGCAACCCAGCTTTTGGTCCGCACAACTTGCACCACGCCGCGCATTTTCAGGGCCGCTTTTGTGTTGGCCGATTTCAACCTACTGTCGCCCGCTGGCCCACCCCGGACAGACGCGTAGAGCATATCGGGCAGACGAATGTCGCCCGCAAAGCTTGCGCTGCCATCCACCTTGGCAGACAGATCGAGCCGGGGGGCGTCACGGCCCGAAAGGCGGTTGCGCGGCGAAGAATTCAGCGGAATCGGCGATGGCGGCGCGATCTCTGATGCTTCAATGACAAGATCAGCAAATGCGAGGCGTTTCTTTCCAAAGACCACAAAGCCTCGGTCCGTTTGGCACTGTTCCCATGAAATGTCCCAGCGCGCTGCCGCGGCCTGACACAAGACCGCCCGGGCCGCTGCGCCCGCTTCACGGCATGGCTGTTCAAACTGCCGAATGGAAGATGATCCGCCTGTCACCACAAAGACGTCGCGTCTCGCGAGTTCGTTAATGCTGCTGGCAACGGGACCGCCCTCTGCGTTGAGCGAGAGGTTTTCGGGCATGAATGCCGGGGCCCACTCGCGCGCCAATAATGTGTTTGCGAATATCGGACTTGGCGGCACTGGTTGCACTGCCACCGACCGCCAGTCAGCGCCCAGCTCTCCGGCGACAATCTGCGCCAATGCGGTATACACGCCTTGGCCAGACTCGCTTTGTGGAACGCCCACGACGATTTTGCCGTCCTCGGCTATTTTAAGCCATGGTCCGAAAAGATGCTCGCCCTCTACCGTCCGTAAATTGGGCGTATAACGGCGCGGCCACAGGCCCCAAGCCACAAGCAAACCGACGCCAGCGCCGCCCCCAATGAGCAGCTTTCGGCGGCTAATGCCTTCGCCTGCCCCTGCGTCTTCCGTCATGCAGGCGCGGCCTTTGGCGCATCCATCCATGCGGATACTTGGCGGGCAATTGCGGCATAGGCATCGCTAATGGGGCCTTCATCCAGTGCCGGCGGATTGCCTGCATCGCTTGCCATGCGGATTTTGATGTCCAGCGGAATGCGACCCAAGAACGGAATGCCCAGTTCCTTTGCAGCGGCTTCCGCTCCGCCGGAACCAAAAGGATCACTCATTTCGCCGCAATGTGGGCAGAGGTAACCTGCCATATTTTCAACGAGCCCAATGATCGGGACTTTCGCGGTGTCAAAAAAGCTGATGGCGCGGGTGGCGTCAATCAACGCCAAATCCTGCGGCGTGGAAATGATCACGGCACCGACGGGCTTGTGCTTTTGGATCATCGACAACTGGATATCACCGGTACCCGGCGGCATATCGACCACGATGTCGCGCACATCACCCCATTTGGCATCGACAAGCTGCGACAGGGCATTGCCCGCCATCGGGCCACGCCACGCAATGGCCTGGCCCGGATTGACCAACTGGCCCATCGACAGGAAAGGCACGCCGCCAGCGCCCATTACGGGTATCATATTCTTGCCTTCGGCTTCAGGCTTCACGCCCTCAACACCCATCAAACGTGGTTGTGATGGACCGTAGATATCGGCATCAACCAGCCCGACCGATCGGCCGTTCCGCGCCATGGCGATGGCAAGGTTCGTCGACAGCGTTGATTTACCCACGCCACCTTTGCCGCTGGCCACAGCGATCAAGCGCGGCGTGATCCGCTCCGCCGTCAACATGATCCGAACCGACGTCGCGCCTGCGCGTTCAACGGCGCTGCGAACATCGGCTTCCATTTGCGTGCGCGCATCCGCGTTCAATCCCGACACATCGAGCATAAGCGAAACCGCGCCATCGGTGATTTTCAAACCGCTCGCGCGTGCGCCGGCAACGGCAGAAATTATATGAGAAAAATGTTCAATATTTGGCATATCATGCCGAATAGATTCAGAATTGCGGGATTGACACTGTTTTTCTGAAAAACCGCTACTACATAGACTTTATGAGCAAAAAAATTGACGAGCAGGGGTCACATATTTTGGCGATAGAAGGCAAAGGACCGTGGGATTCAGACGATTCCCACGACACCGGTACATCCGGTAACGCAAATGAAAAAGGTGGCCGATCAAAGCCTGATCCGGTTAATCCGTGGGACCCGACACCCGAAGGTGCGGCGAAACAATCGCGGCCCCGTGGCCCGTCACTGGAAGAATTGCTGCGCCGCAAAGGCGGTGGCTTTGGTGGTCTTCCGCAACGGCCGGATGGCAAAAGCTGGTGGCCGATTATCGCCGGTGGCTTTCTCGTGCTCTGGCTGGTCTGGTCGACAATCCACCGGATTGGTCCCGAGCAGGAAGGCGTTGTAACCCAGCTTGGCAAATATGCCCGCACGGTGCAGCCCGGCATTCGTTTCACGCTGCCCTCGCCCATCGAGAATATCACCAAAATCGATACAAAGCAGATCCAGACGACCTCCATCGGTTCGCCCAAGGCAAGCAGCGAAAATCTGGTCCTGACCAAAGACCAGAGCATCATCGATATGGCCTATGACGTCCGCTGGTCGATCAAGAGCCCGTCATTGTTCCTGTTTCAACTCGATAGCCCCGAAGGCACGGTCAAGGAAGTCGCGGAAAGCGCCATGCGCGCCGCCGTTGCCAATTTTGATCTGACCCAAGCCATTGGCCCGGGCCGTGGCGCGATTGAATTGGAAGTGCGCCGCCGGATGCAGCAGATATTGGACGAATATCGCGCTGGTGTGTTGGTGCAGAGCATTTCGATCCGTCAATCAGACCCACCGGCGGAAGTGAATGACGCATTCCGCGAAGTAAACGCGGCGCAACAACGCCGCGAGAGCTATCTGAACGATGCGCGCGCGTATGCCAGCCGCGTCACGGAATTGGCTCTGGGTGAAACTGCCGAGTTCGACAAGATTTACGTGCAGTACAAGGAAGCACCCGAAGTCACCAAAAGGCGGCTTTATTATGAGACGATGGAGCAGGTTCTCGGCAAGGTCGACAAGACGATTGTCGAAACTGGCGGCGTAACGCCGTACCTCCCGCTCCCTGAGTTTCAGAAAAAGGCCGCACAAAAGGCTGAACCCGTTGTTGTGACAGGAAAAAAGCAATGATGACGAATATCATCAGAAACCCCGTTTATCTGGCATTGATTGGGATCGGTACGCTCATTTTGTTGAGCATGTCGGTCACCATCGTCCCTGAAACGCAACAAGCGATTATCAGCAGCTACGGCAAGGTTGACCGCGTTGTGAACAAATATCGTCCGAACGAACGATTTGGCGAAACACGTGCTGGCCTCACCTTCCGTGTGCCGCTTGTTGAACAAATCCAGATTATCGACAAGCGCGTGTTGAGCGTCGAAATGGATCAACAGGAAGTGCTCTCCACGGACCAGCTGCGTCTGCAAGTCGACGCCTTTGCTCGGTTCCGCATCACGCAACCTGATGTGATGTATCGGACCATCCGTACCGAGGATCGCCTGCGCGACCAGTTGAAGACAATATTGGGCTCATCGCTTCGCAACGAATTGGGCAAGCGCACATTTGTTGCCTTGCTGAGTGCAGAGCGCGGCGAAGTTATGGAAAATATCCAGACGGCGTTGAACCGCGAAGCCAAGAAATATGGCGCTGAAGTCATTGATGTCCGCATTAAGCGCGCCGATTTGCCTGCAGCAACGTTGCAGTCGGCCTATAACCGGATGCGCAGCGCGCGAAATCAGGAAGCGATTGCCATTGATGCCGAGGGCCAGAAAGAAGCGCAGATTATCCGCGCTGACGCCGAAGCCGAAGCTGCACGCATCTACGCCATAAGCTATGGCAAGGATCCGGGTTTCTACGACTTCTATCGCGCCATGCAGAGCTATCGCCAGACATTCCAGAATGGCGAGGGATCAAGCAACATCATCTTGTCGCCGCAAAACGCGTATCTTGAGAAATTCCGTACCGGGCGTTAGTCGAACGACGGATGACTTTGGCCAATTGGATGGCATCCATTCAATTGGCGTTAAGCTTTACCACGCCATCGAATGGCGGACTTTCGGGCCTGCTGCCCAGATGAATATACGAGAGGAATGATATCCGTGCGTTACGCTTATGCAGTTACCACCGCGCTTTTAATGACAGGTGCC
>NZ_JBILAF010000041.1:0-16083 GCF_044354325.1 Sphingorhabdus sp.
ACAGCAATTTTTTGAAATTCAGCCGAAAATTCCTTCGGCAAACGAACATCGGATTGGCCGGGGGGAAGCGCACCATTATCTGCATAGCCACGCAGCAGCATAGTTCGGGAATCCACCCACGCACTCAACTTTGCGTCCGCGACGCTCATGCGCGATTCAAGGTTTCTGTTAACCTCGTCCATCGCGGCACGTTCACGCGACGGCGCATCCAGCGCCATATACACCGTCGCCGGGATCAGCACCGTTCCCATGAATAACATGACCGTAAAGCATTCAACCCTAAGCTTTGGCCAATGTCCGAATTTTCCGAACGGATTTCCGCTCAGAAGGGAGACATATATCAACTCACCAAGAACGACGTTCAATATCCCGTTCGCGACCTGCTTTGCGACCACAAGGGCAAGCGACAGCTGATCCATTTTCAGGATGCCGCCATAGAATAGGAACACCAAAGGCGCGCCTGCCACTATCCAGTAAATGACGACGCTGCGGACAGGTGAGGTGCGGCGCGCAACGATCGCGATAAATATCGCTTCGCATATCCACACGATCCAAGCCCATGGGTGGTTCCACAAGATGATCGACCCGATACTTGACACTGAAACCGCAAGCACCAGAGACTGCGGCGCCAACATGCGCACAAATGCATATACCAGCACGTTTCCGAGTACAAAGTTCATGCCCCAGCCAAGCTTGAGCTCGAACATATTCAGGAAAAGTCCTACAACACCGAGCAATAGGGCAATCAGAAGTTCTGTTTTGGGAATATCCCGGGTCGCCGGGAATTCGGTCCAGCGGCGGTTCAACACACCAATACCGTGCGGATAGCCGCGACCAATGCGTCCGTGTCCGCTGGCTTTAGAAAGATGGGAATGTCGGCCAAATCGTCGCCTAGCTGCGTGCTGGCGTCACCCGTCAAAATCATGAAATCCACATGACGCCCTTCCGGTAGGGCGTCGCGCACGCCTTTAATCATGCTGATGCCATCCAAATGCGCCATGCGCAGGTCGGTGATGACAACTGCAATATCCGGCATTTCCAGAATCATTGCCATGCCTTGAACGGGATCAGCACAGGTGAACGTTCTGAACCCCGCGAGTTCGAAAAACTCCTGATATTCGGGCAGGATTTCGTACTCGTCATCGATAAGCAAAATGCTTGAGGACGAATGAAATGGTTGGGCGTCAGCCCCTTTCAGCAGTGAATTCATGAAGCATCCCAACTATGCATTTTCTGCTAGTGGATATGCATAGCTGATTTCAACCTGTTTTGCATCTAAAACAGGCATCGCAGCGCAAGCGGCGCTCGCGTTTTAGGGTTTCCTTTGTTTACCCGCTGATATTCGGAGAAAACACCCGGCTGACACCGAACCGCCAGATGATCACATTCGCATAAATTTGCCCTGGGCGAAGAACAATTGAAGCAAAAGAGGGTTGGTTGAGTGCGTCCGGAAACATTTGCGGCTCAAGCGCAATCGCATCGCCGATTCCATAGCTTTTGCCTGCCTTGCCCGGCGTCATTCCGTCAAAAAAATTGCCGGAATAGAACTGCAGCCCCGGCTGGTTAGACAGCAACGTCATCGTCCGACCGGACACTGGATCTTCCAAATGTGCCATCAATCGGGCCTCGCTGGTGACTTGCGCACCCATGATCCAATTATGGTCATATCCGCTGCCATGGGTCAGTTGAATGTCTGCGTTGCTGCGAACATATTTGCTAATCGGCATGGGTTCACGAAAATCAAATGGCGTGGCAGCAACGCTGCGGCGCTCTCCCGTTGGAATAAGCGTCGCATCAACCGGCAGATATTGTTCGGCTGGGATCGTCAGCACATGGTCCATTGCATCATAGGCAGCCCCCTCCCCGCCCAAATGCCAATAAGCATGGTTCGTCAGGTTCACGCAGGTCGGCGCATCGGTGACGGCTTCGTAATGCACCGACAGCGTATTGTCGGGGTGCAATTGATAGGTTGCGGTAACCGTCAATATGCCCGGATATCCCTGATCACCATCGGGGCTCATATGCGAGAGCGTCACCGATAACGCCTCTTCATCACACGCCGTGATCGTCCAGTTCACCTTGTCGAACCCGACATCGCCCCCATGCAGCGAATGGGTGCCGTCATTGGCGGGAACGCTAAAGACCTTGCCATCAAGCTCAAAACGCGCGCCGGCGATACGGTTGGCGACCCGGCCGACGGTCGCGCCGAAATATTGCCGCTGCGCGACATATTCCGCAATATCGGCATAGCCCGTTGTAACGTCCGCAAAGTTACCCTTGGCGTCGGGCACACACACCGACTGGATAGAAGCGCCATAGCTGATGATCCTGACCGACATGCCGGCGGCATTGGTCAGCGTCACCGCGTGGACAGCTTCACCGCTGGCCAGCGTTCCAAAAATGTCGCGCTGTAAGCTGGGTTGGGTCACGCCGTTTTCCTGTGCATGTCGTTACGAATCTATAGCGACCCGCGCTTTCATGATTGAGCGCTTATACGCCCTGACCATTTTCGGCGGCGTTATCATAACGTATTTCAAGATACCGGCCACGCACCGCCAATTTGTCGAGCTCGCCGCGCGAAATCTGGCCGGTCATCGTCTCGATTTCACGGTCGATGGTCTTCAGGCCATCGACCAGCTGCTGCGCAGGTGTCTTTCCGGCATGCTCTTTATGGCGAAGGCTATCGGGAATGCGTTTATAGCCGTTAATCAGCTCGGGCAGATGTTCCCCCACAAGTTTCCGGACTTCACGGGCCGCAGGGTCATTATCGTCAAGCGTTTGCAGTTGCGGCGCAAGCTGGTCCAACCGGACACCGATATCTTGCATCAACGACACCGCAGGCGCGGGCAATGCAGGGCGCTGCGCCTCAAGCCAAATCTCTGTTTTTCCTGCCAATGTGCCTAGATCGGTGATCTTCAAGCTCTCCGCCGTGGGCATCGGCATTTGCGGGAAACGCATCAGGACATAGGCGGCGGTTGTCACCAGCAGGGCGGTGATCATCACGCCCCAAAAACCGATGCCGCCAATAATGCCGCCGATGATGCCTGCGCCAATTAATACAGCACCAACCGCCATTGTCGCTTTGCTCAATTTGCCCCAGAAATGTGCGCGACGCAGCGCCTGCGACTTTGTCCCGATGGGGGCAAAGCGGACATTGCGCAGCGACCGTGCCGCGCCGTTAAGGATGTCGTCGGAATTGGATGCAGGGCTATTCATATTGTACCTTGATGTGCAAACCGTAGTGCTGAGCCTGTCGAAGTACGTCCAGCCGACAAGCGCCCTTCGACGGGCTCAGGGCTACGGTGAAATATCGTCATTATGCCTCAAGTGACAGCAAACCGCTGTCCTGTACCGGCTGGGTCGCCTGCGCCTGCCCTTCGGCCCGCGCGATATAGCCTTTGGACTTTTCGACTTCTTTTTCGAGCGCTTCGGACGTTTGCTTCATGCTGTCGAGCGCCTTCATCTTGAAGGTGTCGATGGCATCCATCGTGTCGTAAATATTCTGGAACGCACGGCTCAATGTTTCCAACGGGATGGTGGCGCCGGCGGCTTGTTCATGAATACGGCCCGTATTGTCGCGCAGCAACTGACCGGTGCTGTCGATGATATTCGCGGTCGTCGTGTTGAGCGCGGTAATCTGGTCCAAAACGAGCTTTTGGTTGGTCATCGCCTGCGCCACGGTAACCGCCGTGCGCAATGCGCCAACCGTGGTGGTCGATGCGCGGTCAACGCCTTTGACCAGTTCGACATTGTTCTTTTTGACCAAATCAAGCGCGAGATAGCCCTGCACCGTCACGGCCATTTGCGTCAGCAAATCCTGCGTACGTTGGCGCACATAGAACAACGCGCTTTCCTTTATCGCGCGCGCCTTGGCGGGGTCGGACAGTTCAAGCTCAGCGGCTTTTTCTTCCAGTTTCGTGTCCAACTGCTTGGACATGACAATCATCTGTTCCAGCTTGCCCATGGCAACCCACAGATTCTGCCGTTCAACGTCAATCGCGGCATTGTCCATCAACAGCTCGTCCTTGCCATTACCAAGACGCGCGAGAACCGAGCTGATATGCGTTTGCGAACTTTGATAGCTGTCGAAATAATTGCGCAGTTTGTTGCCGAATGGGATGATGCCAAACAGCTTTTGCTTGGTCATCAAATTGCCCTTTTTAGAAGGATCCAGATCTTCAACAACGCGGCGCAATTCGGCGAGATCCGCGCCGACGCCTGAACTTTCATCCATGCGGCGAATGGGCTTATCGAGGAAGCGGTTCGACTGCGCCGATGCTTCCATAATTTCCTTGCGGCCCATGTTGGTCAATTGGTCCACGCGCTTGCCAAATTCAGGGCTGTTCACATCCTGCGCGACCAAATCAGCGACATAGGCTTCAACGCGCTGCGCAAGCTTGCTTTGCTGTTCATCGGTCACCGGAACCAAGCCCATCGCCTGTTGCGGCGCGACGGTCGGCACGGGGTCGGGCGGCGTCAGCTTCAGCTCTGGTACGGTTTGGGTAACGGTTTCAGTCGACATCGCTAAATCCCTCTGTCCTTTGATCGTATAACAGATGGAGCGACTGCCTGACCTTTTCAAGCACTTAGCGCCCCCGGCTGTATTATTTTTCTAATACAGCGCTGCCTTATTCCTTCAAAGCAGCTTCGACCAGCGGCGATAATCCTTCGACAACCCGCGACACCCCTTTGGCATTGGGATGGATGTTATCGGGCAGCATCAGCGCGCCATCGGTCACCACGCCGTCAAGAAAAAACGGATATAAAGGCGCGTCATATTGCTTCGCGAGTTGCGGGAATATCGCGTTGAAAGCATTGCCATAATCCTGACCCAGGTTCGGCGCGGCTAACATGCCGGTCAGAAGAACGGGAATATCGCGCCGCTTAAGCTCGTCCAGCATCGCGACCATATTTGCTTTGGTTTCTGCAGGCTTGATACCGCGCAACATATCGTTGCCGCCAAGGCCAAGTAAGACCAAATCCGGCTTGCGCTCCAGATTATCGAGCACAAAAGCCAGCCGCGTTTTTCCCGCCGCTGTCGTATCGCCTGATACGCCAGCATTGTGGACCCGCGCATTTATGCCATCGGCCTGCAACGCTGCCTGCAATTGCGGCGCGAGCCCTTCATTGGGGGCAAGCCTGTAGCCTGCGTACAGGCTGTCCCCAAAGGCCACGACCAGCTGGTCATATGCCTGAACCTTCGCCGTTTCCTGCGCTTGCGCCTTATTTTCCGCTACAGGGTTAGACCCGCATGCACCCAGCCCTTGGATTGCGACAATAAGCGCACCATATAGCCAAAAACCTCTATTCATAAGGATGCTTCCTTGCACGCTCCGGTTAACATGAAAACGGATATGGCAATCCGTGCGGCAAATGTCACCCTCAGCCTTGGTTCCAACGATGCCGCGGTGTCGATTTTACGCGGCGTAGACCTTGAGGTGCCGTATGACAGCAGCGTTGCATTGCTTGGCCCATCGGGCTCGGGCAAGTCGTCGCTCATGGCGGTTTTGGCGGGGCTTGAGCAAGCCACTGGCGGCACTGTTCTGGTCGACGGCCTCGACTTTACGAAACTGGATGAAGACGCGCTGGCACGCGCACGGCGCGGGCGGATCGGCATTGTGCTGCAGGCGTTTCACCTGTTGCCAACGATGACCGCGCTCGAAAATGTCGCAATCCCGATGGAACTGGCGGGGATGGATGACCCGTTCGGCCGCGCAAAGGCCGAGTTGGACGCGGTTGGCCTTGGCCATCGGTTGACGCATTATCCATCGCAGTTGTCAGGCGGCGAGCAGCAACGCGTGGCCATCGCCCGCGCCATGGCCGCTGGCCCGAAAATCATATTTGCAGACGAACCGACGGGCAATTTGGACGGATCGACCGGCACGTCGATCGTCGACCTATTATTCGCCCGCCGCGCAGCATTGGGCGCAACGCTGCTGATTATCACGCATGACCCGGAACTCGCACGCAAGTGCGACCGCGTCATTGTGATGCAAGATGGCCATGTGGTGGAGCGTGTGACCACGTGATGCACACTTCAATGTCAAAAACAACCGTAGTCCTGAGCAGCGGGTGCGAAGCAGCCGCGTCCGTCGAAGGACGCCCCTCGGCCTTGGAGCAAAGTTCTGGACGCCCTTCGACGGGCGCAGCCGCGTGCGGCTGCTGCTCAGGGCTACGGTGTTTGTTGAAAGCGCGCATTTTATGACCCTCCCGCTTGCCGCGATTTGGCGTATCTCGCGCCGCGATCTGTCCGCACGCATTCGCGGGTTGCGGCTGCTCGCGATTTGCCTGTTTCTGGGCGTCGCGACATTGGCGGCGATTGGCAGCCTGACGGCCGGGATTTCAGACGAGCTTTCACGCCGCGGCCAGACGATCCTGGGCGGGGATGTCGAAATTGGCATTGCACAGCGCGAAGCGAACGCCGCGGAAATGGCGGCGATGCGCAAGGCGGGCGCGGTTTCCGAAACCATCCGTTTGCGCGCAATGGCGATTGGCAACGACAGCCTGCTTGCGGAACTTAAGGCCATCGACAGTGCCTATCCGCATTATGGCGTGCTGAAGTTGCGCGAGGGCGGCTCGGCCAAAGCGCCCGCAAAGGGTGAAATCTACATCGGACCAACCTTGTCCGAACGGCTTGATATCGCAACCGGCGGCACCGTCCGTTTTGGCGAAGCAACGTTCAAGGTGGCAGGCATCATCGCGGAAGAGCCCGACCGTTTGGGCGAAGGCTTCACGCTTGGGCCAGTCGCCATCATCAACATGGCGTCGCTGCCGGACACCGGCCTCATCCAGCCGGGCAGCATGTATGAAAGCAAATACCGCATCAAGCTTGGCCCGCAGGAGGATGCCGCAGCCGTCGCCAAAGCGCTTGAGGCCCAATTTCCCTCCGCAGGCTGGGATATTACCGACCGGTCAAACGGCGCGCCGGGAACGCGGCGTTTCATTGAGCGCATGGGGCAATTCCTGACATTGGTCGGCCTCGCCGCATTGGTCATCGCCGGTATTGGCGTCGGCAATGGCGTCGGCAGCTATCTCGCCAGCAAACGGGCAAGCATCGCGACATTGAAGGTCACGGGCGCGGACAGCCAGACGATTTTCCGCATCTATATGCTGCAAATCCTTGCGGTCGCGTCCGTCGCGATATTGGTTGGCCTTGGCGTCGGCAGCGTCATGCCGATGGCGATTGGTTGGGTCGCAGGCGACATCCTGCCTGTAGCGCCGGGTTTCAACCTGCATCCGCTCCCCTTGGCGATCAGCGCTATCTACGGCTTGCTCATTGCACTCGCCTTTGCCCTACCCCCGCTTGCGCGGGCCCGCACGGTGCCCGCCGCAGGGCTGTTCCGCGCGATCGTCGAAGGTAACAGCCGCATCGACCGCAAAAGCACCATCTGGGTCGTTGGCGCGATTTCCGCAATCGTGGCGCTGGCGGTTGTCACAGCACGCGAGCCGATGTTCTCGCTGGCGTTCATTGGCGCGGCGTTCGGCCTGTTGCTTTTGCTCACGGGCATAGCATTCCTGCTGCGCTTCATTGCCATTCGCCTGCCCCGTCCAAAGGCTCCACTGCCCCGGTTGGCGCTCGCCAACTTGCATAGGCCAGGCGCACAGACACAAGCACTGGTCGTCGCCTTGGGCCTTGGGCTGACCTTATTCGTCACACTTGCGGCGATTCAGACCAGCATAAATAACGAGATCAAGAACAGCGTCCCCGAACGCGCACCAAGCTTTTTCGTGCTGGATATTCCGCGCGACGGGGCTGCGAAGTTCACCAACATGGTCAAGGACGCAGACCCTGCCGCCACGATCAACCTCATCCCCGCGCTGCGTGGCACGATCATCGAATATGGCGGCCAACGCGTCGATCAATTGGAGGAGCTACCCGAAGGCGCATGGGTGCTCAACGGCGACCGTGGCCTGACCTATAGCGCCGATATTCCAAAAGGCAGCGAGCTTGTGGAGGGCGAATGGTGGCCAGCCAATTATAAAGGGCCAGCGTTGGTCAGCCTTGATGCCGAAATCGCTAAAGTGCTCGACGTTGGCATTGGCGATAGCCTGACCGTCAGCCTGCTTGGCGTCGAAGTTCCCGCCAAGATTGCGTCACTGCGCACGGTCAATTGGGAGAATTTCGGCCTCAATTATGTGATGGTCTTCTCACCCGGCAGCCTCGACGCCGCGCCGCACAATATGGTGGCGACGTTGACGGTGTCAAAGGACGCCGAGCGCGTCTTGGCCAAATCCTTACCGCCTGCATTCCCCTCATCCTCCCTGATTGAGGTTGGCGAGGTGACTGCGCAGATTACCAATTTGCTGAGCCAAATGGCGCAAGCCATCGCGGCGGCTGCCTCCATCGCGATCTTGGCGGGTATCGCTGTTCTGGTGGGTGCCATCGCCGCAGCGCGCCAGTCGCGCATCTATGACGCGGTGATTACCAAGATGCTGGGCGGCACACGCCGCCAGATATTGGGCGCACAGGCGATGGAATATGGTATCTTGGCCGTGGTGCTCGGATTGCTTTCCCTCGCCCTTGGCATGGGGGCGGCATATTATGTCGTCGTGCACATCTTCGATTTCAGCTTCGCGCCCGATTATGGCATATTAATGCTGACGTTGGTCGGTGGCGCTGGGCTGACATTCATACTCGGGATTGTCGGCTCATTGCCGATATTGGCCGCACGGCCATCGGAGGCGCTCAGAAGTCTTTGAATACTCACCGTAGCCCTGAGCCTGTCGAAGGGCGCCTGTAAGTGGGGCGTGCTTCGACAGGCTCAGCACTACGGTTTTTGATCTCCAGCCAAATGCGTCGCCATAGGTGCAGACAATATCAACTGCGCCATATGGTACGCCAGCGTCGGTAACAGCACCATGCCAGCAATCGCTGGTGGGAATATCGTGGCCGCCAGCGGCGCGCCAATGGCGATGCTTTTCTGCCCGCCTGAAAACAGCATCGTAATCCGGTCACCGCGTGGCAGCTTCATGACCCCGCCCAGCACCCACGCGCCGCCAAAGCCGACGACCAGCATGATCGACAGCGCCACCGCCAACCACGCCAGTTCATCGCCGCGCACAATGCTCCAGATACCCGCAACCACCGCGCCTGAAAATGCGACATAGACGGCAATCGCAATCGATATGCGGTCCATCCATGTCGCGAGCGATTTGTGCGCTTCGACCCACGGCTTGAACCAACGCTGCATCATCTGGCCAAGTGCAAAGGGCAGCAGCAAGATCAACGCAATCCGTCCCACGGCTTCGCCCGACACGCTGCCTTCGCCCACATGCGCCAGCAAAGCGAACAGCACAGGCGAAAGGACCACGCCGACAAGGTTAATCAACGCGGCAGCCACCACCGATGCGGCAACATTGCCTTTGGCCAATGCGCAATAGGCAGCGGCCGACTGCACCGTTGATGGCAAAATCCCGGTGAACAATATGCCGAGCGCCAGCGTCGCCGGAAGGACATTGTCGAAAATATGCGACAGCATTAATCCAGCGGCGGACATCACCCCAAATACAAACAGGAAAATCGCGCCCTGCAGCCGCCAATTGCGCACGCCGTTGACGACCTCTTGCCGTGGCAACCGGACACCGTTCAGGAAAAAGAGCACGAAAATCGCCGCCGACGATATCCTGGCCGCAATATTGGCAGCCTCCCCACGCACGGGTAGAAAGCTTGCCAGCAATATCGTGCCAAGCAGCAAAAGAACGAAGCGGTCAGCAAAGATACGGGCAATCATGGCGACGCTTTGACCTGAACAATCGCCTATTGCAACACCAGCGATGTTGCGCCGCAACACATATTGGGTTAAGGGCCCGCGAGAATCTGGTGGCATGTGGCTACCATGAAGACCTTCCAAAAGGCCCATTTCCAAATGTCATTGCGTAATATCGCCATCATCGCGCACGTCGATCACGGCAAAACCACCCTTGTTGACCAACTGTTTCGTCAGTCTGGCACCTTCCGCGACAACCAGCGCATCGAAGAACGCGCCATGGATTCGAACGACCTCGAAAAAGAACGCGGCATCACCATTCTTGCCAAGTGCACATCGGTCGAATGGAACGATACCCGCATCAATATCGTCGACACCCCAGGCCACGCCGACTTTGGCGGCGAAGTTGAACGCATCCTTTCGATGGTCGACGGCGTTATCCTCCTCGTCGATTCCTCCGAAGGCGCAATGCCACAGACGAAGTTCGTTACCGGAAAGGCTTTGGCGCTTGGTTTGAAGCCAATCGTCGTCGTCAACAAGATCGACCGTCCTGACGAGCGTATTCAGGAAGTGTTGGACGAAGTGTTCGACCTGTTCGTGTCGCTGGATGCGACCGATGAGCAGCTTGATTTCCCTGTGCTCTATGCATCGGGCCGTAATGGCTATGCGTCGACGGACCCAAGCGCACGCGAAGGCACGCTGACCCCGATGTTCGAAACCATCGTCAGCCATGTTCCAGAGCCAAAGGCCGACGTTGATGGCGAGTTCAAGATGCTTGTCACCTTGCTTGACCGCGACAACTTCCTTGGCCGTATTCTGACTGGCCTCGTGCTGTCGGGTACCGTCAAGGTGAACCAGCAAATCCACGCATTGAACCCGGACGGCAAGATTGTCGAAACCGGCCGTGCATCCAAGATCATGTCCTTCCGTGGCCTTGAGCGCGTCCCTGTTGACGAAGCGAAGGCAGGCGACATTATTTCGATCGCCGGCATGACCACCGCGACCGTGGCAGACACGATTGCCGAACCAACGGTGACCGAGCCATTGCAGGCACAGCCTATCGATCCGCCAACATTGTCGATGCGCTTTTCGGTGAACGACAGCCCGATGGCTGGCCGTGAAGGCACGAAGGTCACGAGCCGCATGATCCGCGACCGTCTGATGCGCGAAGCCGAAAGCAACGTCGCCGTCCGTATTACCGAAGCCGAAGACAAGGACAGCTTTGAAGTGGCTGGCCGCGGCGAACTTCAGCTGGGCGTTCTTATCGAAACGATGCGCCGCGAAGGCTTTGAACTTGGTATCAGCCGCCCACGCGTGCTGTTCCGCGAAGACGAAAAAGGCCAGAAGACCGAGCCCTATGAAACGGTCGTCATCGACGTTGATGATGAATATTCAGGTACAGTCGTCGAAAAAATGGCCGTGCGTAAGGGCGACCTTACCGACATGCGTCCTTCAGGTGGCGGCAAGACCCGCATCACCTTCAGCGCGCCATCACGCGGCCTGATCGGTTACCATGGCGAATTCCTGTCCGACACGCGCGGCACGGGCATCATGAACCGCTTGTTCGAAAAATATGGCCCACATCGTGGCGCAATCGAAGGCCGCAAGAACGGCGTTCTGATTTCAAATGGTGCTGGTGAAGCCGTTGCTTATGCGCTTGGCCCACTGGAAGAGCGCGGCATCTTGATGGTATCGCCAGGTGAAGCTTTGTACGAAGGCATGATCATCGGTGAAAACGCCAAGCCAGACGATTTAGAAGTGAACCCAATGAAGTCGAAGCAGCTGACGAACTTCCGTTCGACCGGCAAGGACGACGCCATCCGCCTCACCCCGCCAAAGCGTCTCACGCTTGAGCAAGCCATTGCTTATATCGATGACGATGAAATGGTTGAGGTCACGCCAAAGAACATCCGCTTGCGCAAGCGTTTGCTGGATCCGAACGAACGGAAAAAAGCATCACGCGCCAAGCAGGCTGCATAAACAAAAAAGGGCGCCACTTTGGCGCCCTTTTCTTATTCGGACTATCCGGTTCGCCTAGAAACGGATTGCCGCGGTCAAACGGATATTGTGCATAGCAAAATCGCTGTCGCTGCGACGCATATCGGTTCCGCCCGATACGAGCAGGAACGGATCCGTCACCGCCGCTGTGCCTGGTCCGACCGACACGACATAATCATCGTCATCGTCATCGTCATCGAAATTGGTGTAGAGATATTCAAGGCCAAGCGAGAAGTTTTTAGCAAGCTTCACTTCCGCGCCGCCGCCATAGGAATAGCCCCAGCTTTTGCTGTTGCCATTGTCGGTAAAGCTGTTGACGCCATTGGTGGTGGTAAAGCTGTTGTTGATCTTGGCATAGGCTGCACCACCGGTTGCATAGAATAATGCACCGCGCGCGGCATATCCGAGACGCGCACGGGCTTGCAGCGAATAGTCGATTTCGCGGGTTAGCGTGTAGGTATCGGGCGTGTCGCTGAATGCTGTTACGCTGTCACGCGATTCATTCATGCCACCTTCAAGCACAAAACCATATACGATGTTACCCGACTGTACGTCATAGCCAGCGCGGATGTTGTATTCATATCGGTCCTTGTCACTCAAGCAGCCATCCGTTGGCGCGGTTCCCGTTGATGCGCCGCCACAAAAGCCGGGTGCGAAAGCATCAGCGGCCAAAATTGTGTTCACGCTGTTGTCGAATGCACCGTCACCATCGGTATCAAAAACAACGCTCTCATTGCGATCGTTTCTCTGTGCGCTAATGCCGATCGATCCGCCGATATACGCGCCTTCCCACTGTTCATCTTCTGACTGTGCAAATGCAGGACTTGCAAATGTTGCGAGCGCGGCAGCGCCGATCAATAATATTTGGGAGATTTTCATGTCGATTTCCTTGTTGGTTCGTTAGTCACCAACCAGAAAACGTGGGAATCTCAATTTAGATGCATTAAAATGCACTAAAAATGGAACTGCGGCTTTAATACCACCGATATACTTGCATGTTCGCGCGTTTAAACGGCTTCACCCGCAGCGACGCCGCTCGCCCATGCCCATTGGAAGTTATAGCCACCCAGCCAGCCCGTGACATCCACAGCCTCGCCGATGCAAAACAGCCCCGGCATTTTCTTGGCTTCCATTGTTTGTTGCGACAGGCCGTCGGTGTTGATCCCGCCAAGCGTCACCTCCGCCTTGGCATAGCCCTCACTGCCATTGGGCACGAAAGGCCAACAATCGAGCAAAGCGCCTGCCTCTGCCAGCTTGCGGTCGCTTTGGTCGGCCAGATTCCCGTGCAGCGCAAGCTTATCCGCCAAAGCCTCTGCCAATCGAGCTGAAAGGACGCGATCAAGCGTCGATTTGATGGTGGCCTTTGGTCGGGCACGCTTTTCGGACAACAGCCATGCCGGCGCATCATGATCCGGCAGGAAATCAATCCCAACGCGGTCACCGGGCCGCCAATAGCTGCTGATCTGAAGAACCGCAGGGCCGCTCAGTCCGCGGTGGGTGAACAGGGCTGCTTCGCGAAAGGCGGTTTTGCCATGCTGCGCAACGACCTCAGCCGATACGCCCGACAGTTCGCGGAACAGCACATCATCCCCGCCGAGCGTCAGCGGCACCAAAGCCGGCCTTGGCTCGACAATCTTCAATCCAAATTGTCGGCCCAGATCATAAGCAAATGCGGTAGCACCCATTTTCGGAATGCTTGGGCCGCCCGTGGCAATGACCAAAGATCCGGCAGATGCGCGCAGGCCGTTATACATGACATGATAGACGCTGCCGGCGTGCGACACCTCGCCAACGGGGGAATTGAATGCAAAGTCCACCCGGCCGCCAAGCGTTTGCGATCGGTCGCATTCTTCCATGAGCATTTCGACAATCTGGCGCGCGGATCCGTCACAGAACAGTTGGCCAAGCGTTTTTTCATGAAAGGCGATGCCATAGCTGCGCACCAGTTCGATGAAATCCTGCGGCGTATAACGTCCCAAAGCCGACTTCGAAAAATGCGGGTTGGCGGACAAATAGCGTTCTTGCGCATGGACCGTTGTCGCGTTGACGTTGGTGAAATTGCACCGGCCGCCGCCCGAAATCAGGATTTTCTTACCCGGTCCCGTTGCATGGTCAATGACCAGCACGCGCCGTCCACGCTGCCCTGCGGTCAACGCACACATCAGTCCAGCGCCGCCAGCGCCCAAAATTATTACATCATAGTTGTTCGAAATTGCCATTTTGAAGCCCCTGCACTGCCCGCGCCATATTGCCAAGTGCTATGCTTTGCGGCAAAGCCGCGCGCATGACTGAAGAGACCAAAGCTGCAGGGGCAGATACCCCACCCGATCACTTGTCGATTAACCCGATGAGCCCGCATTTCGACGGCGATTTATTGTCGCGCGGCGTGGGTATTCGTTTCAAGGGCGAAATCCGCACAACCGTTGAGGAATATTGCATTTCCGAAGGCTGGATTAAGGTTCAGGCCGGCAAAGCGCGTGATCGCAAGGGCAACCCATTGCTTATCAAGCTGAGCGGACCTGTCGAAGCTTGGTTCGAAGACCTTGGCGACGACGCACCGGTGGCTAAAGCCTAATTTTTAGACTTTATCATTTCGGGAAAACCGAAATGAGCTTCGCCAATTGGTCGTTGACCGGATCAAGTTGATCATCGGGCGTCATCCCAAGCCGCACGATCGTCAGCCGATGCTGCGGTGACACCACGACAAATTGGCCCAGATGCCCAAGCGCGGCGAACACATCCGATGGCGCTTTCCCGGGGAACAGCACCTGATTTCGCGCGTCATTTCCCGTGCGGTTCAGCCAGATATGCGCGCCATAGCTGCGGTTGTTCGGGCTTGGCGTTTTCATAAAGCGCATCCAGCTTGTCGGCATCAACTGTGCGGCCTGAACCGACCCGTTATTACGCAGAAATTCACCGAATTTCGCCCAGTCGCGCGCCGTGCCGTGGATCATGCTTCCGCCCAGCATGGTACCATTCCGGTCGAATTCCGGGACAAAGCTCGTAAGCCCCAATGGCTCGAACAACCGCCCACGCGCATATTCGAGCATGGCGTCGCGGCGCACCACCGGATCCTTACTGTCGGTCAGCGACCGGGTCATGATGTCCGCAAGAATATGGCTCGTTGCCGTGCTATATTCGAATTTTTCGCCGGGATTGGCTTCAAGCGGGCGTGTCTCGGCGTAACGCGCAACATTTTCTCGGCCATCCAGAAACAACATACGCGGGGTGTCGGCATCAAAAATCTCGATGTCACCTTCAGCCATTTCGGTGTGGTCGAGGCCTGAGGACATATGCAGCAAATGCCGCAGCGTTATTTTTGCGCGGTTATCGCGCGGCGCTTGCCATTCGGAGACAATCGCGGGCTCATCCAGCGCAAGGCGACCGTCCGCTACCATCAGGCCAACCAATACGGCAGTAACGCTTTTGGCCATGGACCAGCTAATCAACCGCGTGTCAGGGCCGTATCCCGGCGCATAACGTTCCGCAACAATGCGGCCACCTTGCATGACGACGAGCGCGCGGGTTTCGCCGACAGCGGGATCTTCGAAAAAAGGCGCGATGGCATCTGCAAGCTTCTCTTGGCTCACCGCTGCGTCGTCGGCGATCTGGGTAAAGCCGGGGCCAACGGGCTTTGCAGGCGGCTCTGCGCCGCATCCAGCGAGGGCAAGTGCCGTTAATGCACAAAAAGCGGTTGCGGCGCGGCGGAAATTGTTTCTAGGCATATCACAGTTTGATGCACCAAATGGAGGGTCTATGGCAACCGCAACTTCAAAAGCTGGACCAAAAGCACGGCAGCCACGGTTCAAGACCCTAAAAACAATCGTCGCAGCATTGGCCGTGATCGCGGTTTTATGGCTCGTCTGGAACTGGAACAGCATCAAAGGGCAAGCGCGCCTCGGCGCCGCATATGGCGCGCACATCTCCTGTTCGTGCCGTTATATCGAAGGCCGCGACATGGCGTCTTGTGAGACCGATAAGGAAAAGGGCTTGGAAATCGTGCGCCTAAGCGACGATCCCGAAAACAAGCGCATTTACGCGTCGGTTCCCTTTTTGGCAGAAGCCGTTGCCGAACGCCGCGGCGCAAATGGCTGCGTTCAGCTCAATCAGGCAGAAATAGACGCGCTGTAACCTAGGGTCAGGACCTATTACATGCACCATCGCGGTTTGAGGCCATATTGTTCAGTGCAAGGCGGCAAGCGCCGGACTTAGTGGTTCTAAGTCCAAGCTTGCCAACGTAGCAATGGACAATATGGACCAAATCCGAAGGACGCCAAAATGGCTTCGATCTCAAAGCAAAATGCCCTTGCAGGCAGAATAACTGCCTGCGGTGGACATTTTACTTCGATATCTTTGCCATTTTGACGCCGCGATGGTG
>NZ_JBILAF010000145.1:0-4310 GCF_044354325.1 Sphingorhabdus sp.
GATGATGTCACAAATGGATAGGTGCCATGGTCGACATCCAGCAAAACGCCCTGCGCGCCTTCAAACAATATCCGCGCGCCTGCCTTGCGCACTTGATTCAACCGTTTCCACACTGGCTGCGCATATTCGAGAACGAACGGCGCAATTTCCTTCAGGTCAGCAATCAAACGAGCACGGTCTACGGGCGGCTCGCCAAAGCCGGCACGCAGCGCATCATGGTGCGCGCACAGACGGTCCAATTGCGCATCAAGCGCATCCAAATGCGCAAGATCGCAAACGCGAATGGCGCGGCGGCCGACCTTGTCTTCATAAGCAGGGCCAATACCGCGGCCCGTCGTGCCGATCTTGCCCGAACCGGCGGCGGCTTCACGCAAGCCATCTAAATCACGATGGATCGGCAAAATCAGCGCGCAATTGTCGGCAAGCGCGAAGTTCTCCGTCGTAATCGAAACCCCCTGCCCACGCAGCTTCGTCATTTCGTCGCGCAACGCCCATGGGTCCAGAACAACGCCATTGCCGATAATCGACAGCGTGCCCGTCACGATACCCGACGGCAGCAGCGACAATTTATATACATTTTCGCCGACCACCAAAGTGTGACCCGCATTATGTCCGCCCTGAAACCGGACCACTGCATCGGCGCGTTCCGCCAACCAGTCGACAATCTTACCTTTTCCCTCGTCGCCCCACTGAGCGCCAATTACGGTTACATTTGCCATCAGATATTCCCTGTCAAAGCCAGATAGCTCTGGGGCCTTTTTCTGCGCAGGAGCTTTTTCCTGCGAAGGGATTCGCCATGTGCTCCGTTATGATTATGATTGCGCTGCGTCCACCCTAAAGCAACGTGATGGACGATTTCAGACGATAACTGCCTGCCCGTTTGCCCATATATGGGTGCAGCCCAGCACGGCGGCGCTGTCATTATCGTCCAACGCAGCAACGGTAACCCAACCTTCGCTTCGCAATTTCGCGCCGGTGGCTGCATCGGTGCCGAGCGGCAGGAACAGGCGCTGCACATTGCTTTCTTCGGCCAAGTCAATCAACGGGTCTGGATACAACGAAAATCCAGTTGCGGCTTCGGATGGACCGTCCGGGCGGTTGATATAATAAGTGCCACCACGACCGAGCGCCGCGCTATAGCCTTTGGCGAAGATCGTAAAACCGAACCAACTTTGATATTCAAAGCCATGTCGTTCGGTGGGATCAAGCGTCACATTGGCACGGCCAGCGACCGTTGCGGCGATACTTTCCAGCGCCTGGATTCGCGATGCAAGTGCACCGCCAGCATCAATCGCACGCAATTTTTCAACCGCCGCATCAAATGGACCGGTCGCCGCGAGCAATGGCAGATAGGCATCCGCGCCCAACACGCTAAGGCCGCCAGCATCCTTCATATCCAGTTCGGAACGCACGGCATCGATTTTATCGGGGGCCAAAGGCAACGCCTTTTCAGCAAGCCGTTCGACCAAGTCAGGGAGGGTAAAATCGATTGTGATGTCTTTAACGCCCGCTGCCTCCAGCGCATCGATAGCGACGCCGACAATTTCGCACGCCGCAGCAACGCTGTCATTGCCGATCAATTCCGCGCCAAGCTGCGTCAATTCGCGCTCTGGTCGCAGCTGCTTTGCCTTCAGACGCAGAACCTGACCATGATAGCACAAACGCAGCGGCCGAGGAGATTCCTGCATCCGCGTTGTTGCAATACGCCCGACCTGAACGGTTATATCGCCACGTAACGCCAGCGTGTGTCCGGAAACAGGGTCGGTAAAACGCAAATGCTGATTACGCGCCGCGCCGCCACTGCGTTCGGCAAGCGCGCTTTCAAATTCGGCGATGGCTGGCGCTACTCTGGCATAGCCATAGCTTGTCAGCACATCGATCATGGCACGCGACACCCGCGCCGCAACCTCCGCTTGGGGAGGAAGTCGGTCGCGGAAGCCTTCGGGCAGCAAGTCGGGCGGAATCTTCATGCGCGTTCTTTACGCGAAAAGTTCTGGCGGGGAAGCCCCGCTTAGAACTTAAGCGCCTTTACTGTCTTCACGCCCGGAAGCGAAGCCAACTGCTTAAGAACAGCCTCTGGAATAGCGGCATCCATCGACAGCAAAAGAACCGCCTCGCCACCTGCACTGCGGCGACCCAAATGGAAGGTGCCGATATTCAAGCCAGCTTCACCCAATGCCGTACCGACACGGCCAATGAAACCCGGTGCATCTTCGTTGACGATATACAGCATGCTGCCTTCGAGCTCAGCTTCAAGGCTGATACCGAAAATCTCGACAAGCCGCGCTTCGCTATTGGCGAACAATGTGCCCGCAACCGAACGTGGGCCTTGCGCGGTGTTCACCGTGACACGCACCAATGTGTGATAGGCACCCGCCTTGTCATGGCGGACTTCACGGATATCAAATCCGCGCTCTTTTGCCAAAAACGGTGCGTTGACCATGTTCACCGCGTCCGAGAACCGCCGCATGAAACCGGAAAGAACCGCGGCGGTAATGGGCTTGATATTCAATTCGGCAGCAGCGCCCTCAACCTCAATCGCGATATTATCCAGATTGTCATGCGCAAGCTGGCCAACCAGCGAACCCAGCTTTTGCGCCAAGGTCATATATGGCTTCAACTTAGGTGCTTCTTCGGCAGACAGGCTAGGCATATTGAGCGCATTGGTCACGCCGCCATTGACGAGATAATCCGCCATCTGTTCCGCAACTTGCAGCGCAACATTGACCTGAGCTTCGTTGGTCGACGCACCCAAATGCGGGGTACAAATGAAGTTTGGCGTACCGAATAACGGCGATTCCTTCGCAGGCTCCGTTGCGAACACGTCAAGCGCAGCGCCGCCAACTTGGCCGCTGTCCAACGCTTCTTTCAACGCGGCTTCATCGACCAAGCCACCGCGCGCGCAGTTGATGATGCGCACGCCCTTTTTGGTTTTCGCCAAATTTTCTTTGGACAGGATATTGCGCGTCTGATCGGTCAATGGGGTGTGCAAGGTGATGAAATCAGCCTTGGCCAGCAGCGTGTCCAAGTCCGCCTTTTCCACGCCCATTTCAATGGCGCGTTCCGCCGTCAGGAACGGGTCAAAGGCAACGACCTTCATGCGCAGGCCCAGCGCGCGGCTTGCGACGATGGAGCCGATGTTCCCTGCACCGATCAGGCCAAGCGTCTTGCCAGTGACTTCAATGCCCATGAAGCCGTTTTTCGGCCAGAGGCCAGCCTGTGTCTGCGCATTTGCTTCTGGCAATTGGCGTGCCAGTGCGAACATCAATGCAATCGCGTGCTCGGCGGTGGTGATCGAGTTACCGAACGGCGTGTTCATGACGACAACGCCCTTTGCCGAGGCGTTCGGGATATCCACATTGTCGACGCCAATACCGGCCCGGCCAATAACCTTCAAATTGGTGGCCGCGTCGAGGATGGCCTTGGTGACCTTGGTTGAGCTGCGAATAGCAAGGCCATCATAATCGCCGATGATGGCGGCGAGCTCTTCAGGGCTTTTGTCGGTAATGACATCAACGTCACAGCCGCGTTCAGCGAAAATCTTCGCAGCGTTGGGATCCATTTTGTCGGAGATAAGTACGCGTGGTTTGGTCATGTTGAAATTCCTATATGTCTTTTGTCGTCATCCCCGACGTGATCGGGGATCGATGGACTGAAATGTAGGCTTGCGCGGACATGTGCGTTCACGGGTTCCCGCATTCGCGGGAATGGCACGGGTGGGATTTAAGCTTTGGCTTTCTTATAAGCCCAATCGAGCCAAGGGCCGAGCGCTTCAATATCTGCGGTATCGACAGTGGCGCCGCACCAAATACGCAGACCCGCAGGGGCATCGCGATATCCGGCGATGTCATAAGCCGCATCTTCCGCCTCAAGCAGTGACGCCATTTTCTTGATCATGGCTTCGTCCGCGCCCTCAACGGTCAGGCACACCGACGTCGTTGACCGAATAGCAGGGTCAGCGGCAAGAAAGCCGAGATAGTCACGTGCCTCAACGATTTTTGCGAGCGCGGCGGCATTGGCGTTACTACGGCCCATAAGGCCCTGCAAACCGCCAACGGTTTTCGCCCATTCAAGCGCGAAGATCACATCTTCCACCGCAAGCATCGATGGCGTGTTAATCGTCTCGCCCTTGAAGATCCCTTCGGCAAGTGCGCCTTTCGACATCAAGCGGAAAACTTTTGGAAGCGGCCATGCCGGGGTGTAATTTTCAAGCCGTTCCACAGCGCGCGGTCCGAGAATGAGCACGCCATGTGCACCTTCACCGCCGAGCACTTTTTGCCAGCTGAACGTTGTGACATCCAGCTTGTCCC
>NZ_JBILAF010000146.1:0-4238 GCF_044354325.1 Sphingorhabdus sp.
GGGATCCAGCCAACCAGCCCCGCCACCCAAACTGGGGTTGATGCGTATGTCATCAGCTTTGTCGACTGAACCATGTCGGATTTGCCGTTAAAGCTGGGCGAAACGGCGTTGACGAGGAACGACATCACAAAAAGCGTGATGAGGGAAAACACATATCCCACCACCGCCATTGCCGCGATGGCGCCAAAGCCCATTTCCATGGCCCCGCCGCCCATGCCACCAAGGCTAGCGGCATTTATGCCCAATGCGCCTGTAAATATTATGCCGGCGGCCAAAGGAATGGCTAGCAAGATCATTGCATATCCGGTGATTAGGCCGCCAACGGTTGTGGGTTCGCCAGCAATGACATTCCATTCATCCGTCGGTTTCAAAATGATATTCTTCGCGCGAGCAACAATCGTCATTGACTTATCCCTCTGGAAATATGTTTCTTGGCAGAACAAACCATAATGGCGAGAACATGTAAATATTGACGTTCGCGTAAACGGGGGGATCTTGCATATCATGTTGCGGAAGTTCGTGCCCTATTTGCTGGCATCAGCGCCCTCACCTTATTCGCAGCTGCCCTACCATATTGGGCGTCGCTTATGGGGGTGGGGTAAAAAGCCAGAGGGTCTGTAAGCCGGGTTCTGTCCTCCGCTGAAGCCGAGGCGTAAGCGGATGTGCGACCATTCATCTAGGCGACGCATTGCTGCGGCACTCATGCAACCAACCCGGGCGACTGGCAGGAGGATGCCATGTGCCGCCCCTATTCGGTTTTGCTCCCGGTGGGGTTTGCCTTGCCGCTTTTGTTACCAAAAGCGCGGTGCGCTCTTACCGCACCGTTTCGACCTGGCCGCATCGAAATGCGGTGGACTGTTTTCTGTGGCACTTTCCCTAAAATTGCTTCCGCCGGACGTTATCCGGCACCGTTCCTCGCTGGAGCCCGGACTTTCCTCCCCATAGCAGTTACCCACTAAGCGGCGGTCGCCCAACCCTCTGGCATAGCTTAGATAGCAGGTCCGCCCTCATACTCCAAGAGCAAGCTCAGCAATATTGCCCGGCATTCTCCGTCGATCACGCCTTCAATATTTTCGGGGCGGAAACGGCGTTGGAATGCGACCGTAGCCGCACGTCCATCTGATATGCTGTAACCATAACGCTCTAACGCCAAAAGAAACGCGGCGTCCGGCCAACCGGGATCAACCAGCTTTTCCCGCGGACGCGGAACAGCAAGCCCAAGCTTTGCCAAACGTTCCCAGTCAAACAGTTCACCGGGATCTTCTTTACGTGTTGGCGCGACGTCGCTGTGACCGACGACGTTTCGCGGATCAATTCCGTAGGTACCGACAATTCCGGCAACCAATCGCGTCACGGTGTCCATCTGTGCTTCGGGAAACGGCCGATAACCAAATTCATGCCCGGGATTGACGATCTCAATGCCAATGCTGGCGCTGTTGCAGTCCGTCACACCGCGCCAATAGGAAAGCCCCGCATGCTGCGCCCTTTGTTCCTCACGCACCATTTGGACCAGCTGGCCGTCTTCATCGACCACATAATGCGCCGACACTTTTGAAGCGGGGTTGGCGAGCCAATCGATGGCCGCTGCGCCCGACTGCATGCCGGTATAATGCAAAACAAGCATCGTGATCGGCAAGCTGCGCTCGCCAAAATTGGGTGATGGGTTCCAAATCATGGTCATAAGGCGACCATAGGTAAGTCGACCGTTGCACGCAATATCAGCTGGTGCGGGAAATTTTGCTGGTTACGCGCCTTGCCGGTTCGGCGTTAACTCGTAAAAATCACAAAACGCTCTGCTGGCGCAAAACTTCTGCGTTTGCCCAATGGTGATTTCGGCAGCGCCGAGCATTAAAAGCCCGCCCTCTTCCATGGATGGCGCAATCGCTTCCAAAACATGTGCCCTTGTCGTCGCTGAGATAAATCAGCGCATCTCAGCAATAAAGTCTTCTATCAAATCGTCCATGTCTGCCGATCCGTTGTAACGAACACGTTATATGACATCCGATGGTTAAAACAATGTTGAGAGTGCTAGATCTGCGATGTGTGCAAAAGTGCGCCGATGACGAGATGTTCAGCATCCGGCTCAGCAAGCTGGATCATCCCACCGCTTTGCAGCGCAAGCGTGTGCGCCATCCAGGCCGCAGCGGTGCGGGAATCTATCATCGAGGCATCAAGCTTCCCCGTCAGCGCCTCACGCACAGCTGAATCCATGAAAATTTTCGGGCCACTCGCCCGAATAACAATTTCCTGTTCGTTCAATCCTGCTTCAGCGCCCACGAATAAAGTGCCGCCACGCACCAGCGCTTCATTTGCCAACAGCACGAGGTTCAAGAGGATTTTGACCGCCCTTTTTGGCATCATTTGCGCAGGAACAGCCCATTCCAACACCGTACGACCGCTTGAAGTTATCAGCGGTTCAATCACCATCCGCGCTTCTTTAGGGTCGACTTCTGAACCAAAGCCGCCGGCAGCACCAAAAGCGAGACGGAAAAATTTCAGCTTATCGGCCGCAGCCTTGGCGCTTTCCGCCAGTAAATCCATGCACCGTTGCCGCATTTCCGGATCATGCTCGTCCGCCAGCAACTCAAGCCCATTATTCATAGCACCGACCGGGCTCAAAAGGTCATGACACAGGCGCGAGCAAAGCAGGCTGGCAAAATCGATTTCCGTGTCGGACATTAAAAATGGTTCCTTGGGCTGACTTGCATATTGATGTCGGTCATGGACTGTGTTTTCACGCGATTCAACCTTCCACGATCAGCGGCACGGGGGTAAATCCTGTGACGTGAGCGCCAATAGCGTTGGGTTGCCATGCCGTAACCGTTCCCCCCGCAATGATGAGCCATATCAGGCCATCGGGTGCGGCCTGCGCAATATCCGACGCAGAAGGCCGCGCCAAGCCGTTCGGGTGCGAATGGAAATAGCCCAAAAGCGGCACGCCGCCCGCTCTGACATCCTTATGGACGGCTATAAGCGCGGCGGGATCGATTTCAAAATTCCGCGACGGATCGGCGGCTACATTGGCGGCCCATTGCACGGCCATGACCTTCCGGTCCCTTCCACGCAACACACCACAGCATTCATTTTGGCCGGCGTCCGCCGCCCAATGCAGAAGTTGTTTCCGGTCATTGCTTGATAAATGCAGGGCCATAACCCATGTGTATGCGATGGTTGGAGAAAATGCCACATTTACAGGTGTTTTGGGCGAAGGAAGGCTCGACAGCGCGCTTGCTGCAGCGCTGCCGCAATTTTCGCGCGCCCGTATTCAGGCCCTGATCGCTGACGCTGCGTTGCGGATCAACGGACAAAGCTTCGTTGATGCCGGAAGCAAGAAAATGTCCGGGCAGCATTTTGAGCTAAATGTTCCTGCTCCCAAGCCGGACAAAGCAATCCCACAAGATATTCAGCTCGACGTCGTTTATGAAGATGAACATCTGATCATCTTGAACAAACCCGCTGGATTGGTGGTGCACCCTGCCGCCGGGCATAGCGACGGAACATTGGTCAATGCGCTGCTGCATCATTGTCACGGCAAGTTGTCCGGCATTGGCGGCGTTCAGCGGCCAGGTATCGTCCACCGAATTGATAAAGACACATCGGGGCTGTTGGTCGTGGCGAAAAGCGACGCCGCGCATGAGGGCCTGGCGAAATTGTTCGCCGCGCACGACATCGAACGCAAATATATCGCGATCGTCAGTGGCATCCCTGCCCCACCTGCGGGGACGGTGCGCACGCAAATTGGCCGGTCAACGACCAACCGCAAAAAAATGGCGGTGCTGCCCGATTCCAAGGGCAAGCATGCGGTCACGCATTTTCGCATGACGGAGGCATTTTCCAAAACCGCAGTCGTCGAATGCACGTTGGAAACGGGGCGGACTCATCAAGTTCGCGTCCATATGGCCCATATCGGCCACCCGCTAATCGGCGATAGCGTTTATTCTAATCGACAAAACCCCTACAGAATCGGACCAGATCAGGCTCCGTTCGACCGACAAGCATTGCATGCTGCCTCATTGGGGTTTATTCATCCGATATCCGGCGAAACTTTACGGTTCGAATGCGGTATACCAGAAGATATGCAGCTTCTGTTAAGCCAATGTCGAATATAGAGTTTCAAAGGGAACGCTTTGCTAGCGGGTGCTTGATGAGGCCCGGTGGGAAGCACAATGAAAGAGGAAAACATGTCTGAGAAAAAGAATGTTCCGGCTACAATACCTGCCCTTGGGGGGGACGCGAGC
>NZ_JBILAF010000042.1:0-15770 GCF_044354325.1 Sphingorhabdus sp.
GGCAAAGGTCTATCGCCGCCTGAACAATATTCCCGGCGACTGGGGCACTGCTGTCAATGTGCAGGCGATGGTCTTTGGCAACATGGGCGCAACGTCCGCGACCGGCGTCGCCTTCACCCGCGATCCTGCGACGGGCGAGAATGCTTATTATGGCGAATATCTTATCAATGCCCAAGGCGAAGATGTTGTCGCGGGTATCCGTACCCCGCAATATCTGACCAAGGCGGCGCGTGAACGTGCGGGCGCGAAGCCCTTGTCGATGGAAGAAGCCATGCCCGCGGTCTATGCCGAACTGGCGCGCGTGTTCGACATCCTCGAAACGCATTATCGCGATATGCAGGATATCGAATTCACCGTTGAGCGTGAAAAATTGTGGATGCTGCAAACCCGCTCGGGCAAGCGCACCGCGAAAGCAGCGTTGAAAATCGCGGTCGATATGGCCGACGCTGGCCTCATCACCACCGACGAGGCTGTCCTGCGCGTGGACCCGATGGCGCTGGACCAATTGCTGCACCCGACGCTGGATCCCGATGCCGTGCGCGATGTGCTGACCTCTGGCCTGCCAGCTTCGCCCGGCGCAGCTTCGGGCAAAATCGTGTTTGACGCCGACACTGCCGACAAATGGAAAGAGCGCGGCGAGTCCGTCATTTTGGTGCGCGTTGAAACCAGCCCTGAAGACATTCACGGCATGCACGCCGCAACGGGCATATTGACCGCACGTGGCGGCATGACCAGCCATGCGGCGGTTGTTGCACGTGGCATGGGCCGTCCTTGCGTATCGGGTGCCGGCAGCCTTCAGATTGATGCCGCGGGCAAAACGCTGCGCATTGCCGGACGGACGTTGCATGAAGGCGATATCATCACGCTTGATGGTTCAACCGGCGAAGTGATGGCGGGTGAAGTCCCAACGTTGCAGCCTGAGCTAGTGGGTGATTTTGGCACGTTGATGGTGTGGGCCGATGCCGGTCGCCGGATGAAAGTCCGCGCCAATGCCGAAACACCATTGGATGCGCAGACGGCGCGCGATTTTGGCGCAGAAGGCATTGGTCTGTGCCGCACGGAGCATATGTTCTTTGATGCCGCGCGCATTACCGCTGTGCGCCAGATGATCCTTGCGGACGATGAAAAGGGCCGCCGCGTTGCGCTCGACAAATTGCTGCCCGAACAGCGCAAGGACTTTACCGCCATTTTCGAAGTGATGGCCGGTCTTCCCGTCACCATCCGCTTGCTTGACCCGCCGCTGCATGAATTCCTTCCGCATCAGGAAAGCGAATTTGCCGAGGTTGCTGCGGCTGCTGGTGTCGGTATCGAGGTGCTGAAGCAACGTGCCGCCGAACTGCACGAATTCAACCCGATGCTGGGCCATCGTGGGTGCCGCTTGGGCGTGACCTACCCCGAAATTTACGAGATGCAGGCGCGCGCGATATTTGAAGCGGCCTGTTCATTGGCCGTCGCACCGGTGCCGGAAATCATGATCCCGCTGGTTGGCACGCGCCGCGAGCTTGAACTGATGAAGGATGTTGTCGACAAAGCAGCCGAAGCGGTCTTTGCCGAACAAGGCAAGCGCATCGAATATCTAGTCGGCACGATGATCGAACTGCCGCGCGCCGCATTGATGGCCGATGAAATCGCCGAAGTCGGCAGCTTCTTCAGCTTTGGCACCAACGACCTGACGCAGACGACGCTGGGCGTCAGCCGCGATGATGCCGCACGGTTCCTGACGCATTATGTCGACAAGGGCATTTACGCCCGCGACCCGTTTGTCAGCCTGGATGTGGAAGGCGTTGGCCAGCTGATCGAAATTGCGGCGAACAAAGGCCGCGCGACGCGTCCTGAAATCAAGCTTGGGATTTGCGGCGAACATGGCGGCGATCCGGCGTCGATTGCCTTTTGTGAAAAAGTCGGCCTCGATTATGTCAGCGCCTCCCCCTATCGCGTGCCTATCGCGCGATTGGCAGCAGCGCAGGCGGCGCTTGCCAAAAACTAATCTTTTGTTCTACCCCTTGGTCGAGGGAGAGCATTATGAAAACATGGCACCGATTTGCGGCATGTATCGCATTGGGCTTAGTTGGCGGCGCGGCCTTTGCTGTGCATCAGGTCCGTGGCGATTATGCGGATAAGCAGGTCCACAACGGCCAATGGAGCGCGAATACCAATCAGGGAACGGCATCAGCGTCGGCTTTGACGCGCGCGAAGGTTGCACTGAACGGTCTTCTGGCATTGCCGGCGAAAGAGGCGATGTATTTCATCACCCGCACCGACAGCGAAGGACGCCCTTTGGAAGGTCGCTGCACATATACGGTCACTGGCGGTGAACTCGATGCGCGCTGGTGGAGCGTAACGCTGTACAAAGGCGAAGGCTGGCTTGTGAAAAATGCCGCGAACCGCTGGTCCGTCGCTGGCAATGCGCCAGCTCGTGACGCGCAGGGCAACTGGTCATTCACCGTTTCGCCAAATCCGGCCGAAGGTGTCTGGCTACCCACCGGGGGGACGCCGCATTTTGACCTGACCTTGCGCACCTATCATCCGCGCGGCGCGTTGTTGAATGATCCCGCAAACGCCAAACTTCCTATCGTTACCAGAAAGGCATGCGCATGATACGCAACTGGATGTTCCCTATCATCGCCGGACTGCTGGTCTCCGCGTTCGCATGGCAAGGCGTTTTGCTCGCGACCCCCTATGCGCTGATGTCAAAAGCGATGGATGTTATCGGCGCGCGCGCGCCGGCAAACAGCTTTGCATTTGGCGAACTGTCAACCGCGGACAATCAACCGATTGTCCGGCCCAGCCCTGACCTTGTTTATTCTTCCTGTGTTTTTGATGTGTCAAAGGGACCCGTGCTGGTCGATGTGGCGTCGGTACCGGGTCATTATTGGTCATTGAGCATATTCGACGCCCGCACCGATGTCGCCGCTGTCCGCAGCGACCGTGATACGGGTGGAAAGCCTGCCCGTCTTGCATTGGTGAAAGCCGGGCAGACTGCACCACAGGGTTATGAGCCGGTAACGTTGCAATATGATCGTGGCATCGCCTTGATCCGGATATTGCTCTCCAGCCCGGCCGAATATCCGGTTGTGGATGCCATCCGCAGAAAATCGACCTGTAAGCAGCTTTGAGGTTCAAATTAGCTATTGCACAACTTTGCCAGCGTCCCTAATAGCGGCGCTCCAGTGCACCCGTAGCTCAGCTGGATAGAGCATCAGACTACGAATCTGAGGGCCGGGCGTTCGAATCGCTCCGGGTGCACCACTTTTCTTCTCTCTGAATACAGAGACCCCTCGCAATGACCGCAAAATCCAAATCTGCCATCGTTCTTTTGTCCGGTGGCCTCGATTCAATGGTTGTTGCCGGCTTGGCGCGCGAGGCAGGCTATGACCTTATCGCGCTGACCATCGATTATAACCAGCGTCACAGGATTGAGCTTGATAGTGCCGCGACCATCGCCGCGCATTTGGGGGCGATTGAACATATCGTCCTGCCGCTGGATCTGACACGCTTTGGCGGCTCCGCGCTGACCGCGGACATTGCTGTTCCCAAAGAGGGCGTTGAGGAAAACGCCATCCCTGTCACTTATGTGCCGGCGCGCAACACGATATTCCTTTCCTTATGCCTTGGCCTTGCCGAAGCACGCGGCGCGCGGGATTTGTGGATTGGCGTCAATGCGCTTGATTATTCGGGCTATCCCGATTGCCGTCCCGAATTCATCCGCGCCTTTGAAGGCATGGCCAATTTGGCCACCAAGGCGGGTGTTGAGGGCGATCATTTCAGCGTCCACACGCCGTTGCTCCACATGAGCAAGGCGGATATCGCCACGCAAGCGGCGCGGCTTGGCCTTGATGCGGGCATGAGCTGGTCCTGTTACGATCCGACGCCCGATAACAAAGCCTGTGGCCGCTGTGACAGCTGCCGGTTGCGCGCCAAGGGCTTTGCCGATGCGGGATTGCCCGACCCCACCGTTTACGCATGAGCTACGCGGTTAAAGAGATTTTCCTGACGCTTCAGGGCGAAGGCGTCCATGCGGGCCGCCGTGCGGTGTTTCTGCGCTTTGCCGGATGCAATTTGTGGACGGGTCGCGAAGAAGACCGCAGTTCGGCCATTTGCCAATTTTGCGATACCGATTTTGTCGGCATGAATGGCGAAAATGGCGGGCGTTATGACGCGGCTGACCTTGCTGCCAAAGTTGCGGCTTTGTGGGGTGACGGCACGCAATCGCGCTATGTCGTGATCACAGGCGGCGAGCCCATGTTGCAAGTTGATGATGCGATTGTCGACGCATTGCATGCGCACGCGTTTCAAATCGCCATTGAAAGCAACGGAACCATTGCGGTCCATCCGGGCATTGATTGGGTCTGCATTAGCCCCAAGGCGGGCTCTGACGTGGTCCAACATCATGGCGATGAGCTGAAACTCGTCTGGCCGCAATTGGCGAGTGATTTGGACCGGATGGAGGGATGGCAATTTGCCCATTTCCTCATTCAGCCCATGGATAAAGGCGATGCGGTGTTGAACGCTGCGAGCGTAGAGGAAGCGACGCGCTTCGTCATGAACCGCCCAAAATGGCGCTTATCCTTGCAAAATCACAAGATTTTGGGGCTGCCCTGACCCTTATTAAATATGCTTGAAACCTGTTCCCAAAGATGACAGTCTTATGACGGGAAGAGGAGAGCAAAAAATGGCAAAAGCCGAACAAGCGCAAATGCGCAGCTATAAAAGCTATTCAAAACGTATGTCCGACCATGTCGCCTTTGCGCTGGTGGTCTACACATTGGCACTGATATTTTTGGTGACGCCCACCATCGAATCGCGTGGCACGTCAATTTTCCCTTATTTTGTCTTGGTCCTCTTTGTGGCTGTGGTCATTCCGCCATGCCGCAATATGGAGCGTCGCTGGCAGGCGCTGGATGCCGCTGCGTATAATGGCGATGGCCTGAAGACGCATTATGTCGCGGACCGGTTGAAGCTTTGGGCGGCCGCTGTGGTCATTCCGGCGATTTTGGCGGTTTTGTTCACGGTATTTTGACCGCCGTTTGATTGACGCTGTAACGGCCCGCGCCTAAGCGGGAATCATGCTTAAACCTCAAGAAGCGCTTGATCGCGCGCACAATCTCGTTTCCCAAGCCATTAAAGCCGGTGCAGATGCCGCCGACGCCGTATATGTGTGTGACGCATCTACGGACGTTCAGGTGCGGCTGGGGCAGTTAGAGGATGTGGCCCGATCTGAAGGCGAAGACATTGGCTTGCGGGTTTTTGTCGGCCAGCGATCGGCAACGATTTCATCGTCCAACATGAACCCCGATATTCTGGCCGGCCTGGTTGCGCGCGCGATCGACATGGCGAAGGAAGCACCCGAGGACCAATATGCGGGCCTCGCGCCGCACGACCGGCTGCTCACGGGTGCAATTCCGGACTTCGACAGCGATGATGGCCAAGACCCCGATCCTGCACAGCTTCGCGCAGCAGCGCTTGAATGCGAAGACGCCGCGCGCGCCGTTCCCGGCGTCACCAACAGCGAAGGCGCTGGCGCAAGTGCGTCGCGCTCGATCTTTGCGCTGGCCACCAGTCACGGCTTTGCAGGCGTAAAGGCTGGATCGGGCTATGGCATATCGGCCAGCGTGCTGTCGGGCGATGGCGACGCGAAAGAACGTGATTATGACTGGCGCTCGGCCCGGCATCTTGCTGATCTCGCCAGCCCCGCCAGCGTCGGCACGCGTGCCGGTGAACGCGCAGTCAAGCGGTTGAACCCCGGCACCATCAAAAGCGGACAGATGCCCGTGGTCTTTGACCCGCGCGTTGGCAGTTCCTTTGTCGGGCATTTGCTGGGCGGGATTAGCGGCTCGGCTATTGCCCGCAAAACAAGCTTCCTGCTGGAATCGCTCGGCGCGCAATTGTTCGACAGCGGGATATCGATCATCGACAATCCGCATGTGCCGCGTGGGCTTGGGTCGCGCGCCTTTGATGGCGAAGGCCTGCCCACCGCGCGCCGGCCCATCATCGAAAATGGCGTTTTGACCGGCTGGTTGATGGAAAGCGCATCGGCGCGGCAATTGGGATTGGAACCCACCGGCCATGCCAGCCGCGGCGTAAGCGGAGCCCCCGGCGTCAGCCCATCGAACGTGCATTTGGAAGGCGGCAGTGTCAGCGTTGCCGAACTGATCGCCGACATCAAACATGGCGTCTATGTGCATGAACTGGCTGGGCAGGGCGTGAACCCGGTAACGGGCGATTATAGCCGCGGTGCCGCCGGTTTCCTGATCATCAATGGCGAAATTGCCGGACCCGTGAGCGAATTTACCATCGCCGGCAATTTGAAGGATATGTTTGCAGCAATGACCGCCGCGAACGATCTGGAATGGATCCGCAGCATCAATGTGCCCACCTTGCGGATCGACGGCATGATGATCGCAGGTGCCTGAACGCCAGCTTGATAGAGACGCCGTAATCGCAGCCACGCAGGAAGCTGCGGCGTTGGCGTTTGCCAGCTGGCGCGACGGGGCAGTGCCCGATGCCAAGGTGTGGGAAAAGAGCCGCAACAATTTCGTGAGCGAGATCGACATGGCTGTCGATGCGTTGCTGACGACGCGTTTGCAGGCGATTTTGCCGGAGGCGGCATGGCTGTCCGAAGAGACGCTGGATGACCCAAAGCGGCTGGATGCGCGGCTGTTGTGGTTGGTCGACCCTATCGATGGCACCCGCGATTATGTGCGTGGACGCAGCGGATGGTGCGTCTCGGTCGCCTTGGTGGCCGACGGCATTCCGATATTTGCGGTGATGGCCGCGCCGGCCGAAGACAAAATCTGGGTCGCGGCGCGCGGCGAAGGCGTGACGTGCAACAATGCGCCGCTGTCGGGCAGCACGCGATTGGATTTCACCGGATCACGCGTGCCCGCCGATGAATTACCTCGGCTGGATGCGGACCTTGTCACGGTCACTAAGCCCAACAGCATCGCAATGCGGATGACGATGGTCGCCTGTGACCGGGCGGACTTGGTCGCAACGCTGCGCTGGGGCAATGAATGGGACATCGCCGCTGCGCACCTCGTCGCGCAGGAAGCAGGCGCAGTCGTAACCGATGCGCTTGGCGGACCGATAGTATATAATAAGCGCAAGCCATTGGATTTCGGCCTGATCTGCTGCGCGCCAGGGATACATGACGCCGCGGTGGAGCGCTTGTCGGGGCGTGCGGCGCGGATTTTGTCCGCGTCCTGAATTCGCTTCAGGCAATGCCCACTTGTCCATCACTGTCACCCTGAACTTGTTTCAGGGTCTTACTTGGCCACGCTGAAAAAGTAAGATCCTGAAACAAGTTCAGGATGACGAATTGGGGGTGGGTGCGTTAGGCTAATGCAGAAGCCCGTGGCGCTAAACCCTCGCCCGCGTCCACAATGCCGCGCGGTCCATATCACGCGGGTTGTTCGCAACAGCATCGACAAACGCCTTGCGAACCCAGCGAAACTTTTCAGGGCGGCTGGTGAAAATACGTTCGTCCCACGCGTGGCTATCGGCGGCGCGGACTTTGCGGGCGATTTCGCCATAAATGCCTGCGGCGGACAACACCGCCCAACGCGCACGCAGCGGCAGATGCGCCGCGCCG
The DNA here is from genome assembly GCF_044354325.1 of Sphingorhabdus sp. GTDB lineage: Bacteria > Pseudomonadota > Alphaproteobacteria > Sphingomonadales > Sphingomonadaceae > Sphingorhabdus_B. The sequence continues at coordinate 7,592 of NZ_JBILAF010000042.1, forward strand.
ACGCGTGCGGACGCTTCATATTGCTCGGCTTCGTCTGCCAGCCAACGGCCCATCAGCGCCAGTTTTTTGCGGTTATGCGGCTTCATATGTTCACCCGGCCCGATATCGAGCGTCGCCAGCCAGTCGTCGGGTAAATAGCAGCGTCCGGCCGCGTCATCTTCGGCAATATCCCGCGCGATGTTGGCAAGTTGAAAGGCGAGGCCAAGGTCGCAAGCGCGGTCGAGCGTGGCGTCGTCATCCGCCGGAACGCCCATCACCACGGCCATCATCACGCCCACGGCGCCCGCAACATGGTAGCAATATTGGTACAGGTCGCTTTCGCGGCGGGGGTGCCAGTCCGCGGCATCCAGCGCGAAGCCTTCAATCACATCCTCTGCCATGCGCGCTGTAATGCCACATTCCCGCGCGACAACGCCCAGGCAGTCAAACGCAGGCTCACCCGTCGGCGTCCCCGCCAGCGCTTGTGCGGTAAGCGTGCGAATGGCGGCAAGGCTCTGCTGAGGGTCGGTGACCGCCGCCATCGCGCCGCCATGGTCCTGACCATCGGCCATATCATCGCATTTGCGGCACCACGCATAGAGCAGCCAGACCCGTTCGCGCGTAATACGGTCAAACAACCGGCTGGCGAAACGGAAGGATTTGGATCCCCGCGATATGCTGTCCTGCGCAAATTGAACAAGGGCAGGGCGATTAAAATCAGCCACGGCAAAAATCTGTGCAAGGGCTGATATGGGCGTGGTTCACAAATCGTCTGCTTTCATCTGGAAGATGGTCTTGTGCGGCACATAGGCGGCCATTTTGTCCAGCAAGCCGTCCAGCGTGTCATCGACGATCATGATGCCCGCATGCTGCGGCCGGATAAAGCCGACATCGATCATATTCTGGTTGAACGCGATAAGCTGATCATAAAAACCCGCAATGTTCAAAACGCCGACGGGTTTTTGATGATAGCCAAGCTGTGACCAGCTGATGGCTTCCCACAATTCGTCCATCGTCCCGACACCGCCGGGGATGGTGATGAAACCATCGGACAGGTCGGTAAAGCGCGCCTTGCGTTCGTGCATACCCGAAACGACGTGCAGTTCGGTGCAGCCCTTGTGCGCGACTTCAGCGCCGACCAGTGCTTCGGGGATGATGCCGATGACTTCGCCGCCTGCCGCAAGCGCGCTGTCGGCCACTGCACCCATCAGCCCCAATCGGCCGCCGCCATAGACGACGCCAATGCCACGTTCCGCCAGCATCTTTCCGACGCTGCGCGCAGCTTCGATATAGATGGGGTTCTCAGGGGTAGCCGAACCGCAATAGACCGCGAGCCGTTTCACCTATTTGCGTCCTCGAGCATCAACGCTGCGGTTGCCTTCGCACTGCCGACAACGCCGGGAATGCCAGCGCCCGGGTGTGTGCCTGCGCCGACGAAATACAGATTGTGTATCGCGTCATCGCGGTTGTGCGCCCGCATATAGGCCGACTGCCACAATACGGGTTCAAGGCTGAACGCGCTGCCCAAATGCGCCGAAAGGTCGCGGCCAAAGTCAGCGGGCGTGTAATGGAACTGGGTCATGATCCGGCTGCGGATGTCGGGGATCAGGCGGCGCTCAAGCTCATCCAAAATCCGTTCCTTCAACGCTTCACCCACATCGCCATCCCAATCGAGCGGTGCTTTGCCCATATGCGCGACAGGCGCAAGGACATAAAATGTCGAACAACCTTCGGGCGCAAGGCTTGGGTCCGTGACGGTTGGATGGTGCAGATATAGCGAGAAATCCTGCGGCAGGACGCCGTTTTTATAAATGTCGTCGAGCAGGCCTTTGTAGCGCGGGCCAAACAGGATCATATGGTGCGGAATGCCCGGCCATGTGCCCTTAATGCCAAGGTGCAGCACGAAAAGCGATGGCGACCAGCTTTTGCGCCGCAGCGATTTGGTTGCGCGTTCGCCGCGTTTGTTGCTGGTCAACAAATCTTTGTAAGTGTGCATCAGGTCGCCATTGGACGCCGCCATGTCGCAGTCCATGCGCCAGCCCGATTTCGTGCGCACGCCAATGACCTTGTCACCGCGTGTCTCGATTTCTTCGACGGGATCGCCCAGACGGATCATCCCGCCGAGCCGTTCGAAATGCGTCACCATCGCGGCGACAAGCCGGTTGGTGCCGCCCTTGGCAAACCAGACACCGCCCTCTTTTTCGATGGTGTGGATGAGCGCGTAGATCGCGCTGGTGCTCATCGGGTTTCCGCCGACGAGCAATGTGTGGAATGACAAAGCTTCGCGCAGCTTTTCGTCTTTCACATAAGACGAAACGATCGAATAAACCGAACGCCATGCCTGATATTTCATCAGTGCTGGCGCGGCCTTGATCATCGATGCGAAGTCGAGGAACGCGACCGAACCGAGCTTTTGATAGCCCTCTTTGAACACGCCCTTCGAATATTCGAGGAACTTGCGATAACCCTCGACATCGTCGGGGTTCAGCTTTTCGATTTCGGCTTTCAGGCCGGGTGCGTCATTCGAATAATCGAAATTCGTGCCATCGGGCCAGTTCAACCGGTAGAACGGGAACACGGGCATCAATTCCACGTCGTCCGACATTTTATGGCCGGACAGCGACCACAATTCTTCCAGACATGGCGGGTCGGTGATGACCGTTGGGCCACCGTCAAAGGTGAAGCCATCCTTTTCCCAATAATAGCCGCGGCCGCCGGGCTTATCGCGCGCTTCAATAATCGTTGTGGAGATGCCTGCAGATTGAAGCCGCATTGCAAGCGCAAGGCCGCCAAATCCGGCACCAATAATCGCTGCTGTCTTCGTCATTTCTTCTTGCTCCGGATCGCGGTGATGGCTTTCCCTATGGGAATGGGCGGCTTGCCAATCAGGATGCGCGCCTTGTCACTGTTGCTGCTATTCCCAGCATAAAAGCGTTCAATCAATCCGGGCTTTAGCCTGTAGAAACGTTCTAATATCTTGTATCGGTCGCGGCCTTCGGCGCCGCGGAACAGCATCCGGTTGAGTATCCGGAAAAATCTGCCCTTGTTCCAATGGTCCTGCGCACGCTGGCGCAGAACAAGATTAAGCTTGTCGCCATCAAGATCGGGCTGCTCCGCAATGAAAATGGCGTTGCGCACCGCGTCGGGCAGTGAATAGCTGGTCACCGACTGAAAAAATGCACCGCGCGCGCCGGCCTTTGCCGTGCGGCCACTGCCGCTCGCCCAATAGCTTTCCAGATCGCCGCCCATCACAACCGGCAAGACGCCATTTTCTTCACGCAAGACGCGTTCGACTTTCCAGCCTTGTTCATCGGCATAAGCCGCAATCCGTTGACGCAGGATGCGCGGGTCCAAATCGGGCTTGTCGCTGTAATAGGTGTCTTCGACAAACAGCTTGTCCATTCCAAAGGGCAGGACATAGACAAAGCGATAGCCATCATGCTGGTCCACCGTGGCGTCCATGACGATGGGCTTTGTAAGATTATGTGGCTCTGACAATTGCATCAGCTGGCCGGTAAATTTCTGCCAGCCACAATCGAGATGGTTCAGGTCGCCTGCGCCCCGCGCGTCAATCACGCCGCCAGCGTTAATACGCTGCGCGCCGTCGAGAACCACAAGCCTGGGCGAGACCGCTTTCACTTCACGGCCAAGCATCAATGACGATGCAGGCAGGTTCTTGCGCAACACCCAGTCAAGCCGTTCGGATTCAATGGTGTAATAAATATTGTCGAGCGCGCGGCTGTGCCCCGGGAATTTGACGTCATAACCCGACCAGCCATAAGTCACCAAAGGCGCCGTCAGCCAACGATGCTCCGGCAATATGTCGCTCGCAAAAAAGCTCCAAATATGGTTGCCGCCAAAGCTGTCGCCTTGTTCAATTAGGACGATTTTCAATTCGGGCCGCATTTTGCCAAGGGCAAGCGCGATGAGCCCGCCGGCAAGGCCGCCGCCGACAATAGCCAAATCGCATTTGATATTTTCGCGTGTCACCATGCGGCCCTAGCGCAGCCATTTTACAAGGGGAAGGCTTCTGCCAAGGTAATGCACAGCTTTATGTGCAGCGACTGGACGGCGCAGCGCCGTCGTCATAATTTTCCTATATGCTAACGCTATCAAAAACGCGTAGGTACGTCGTCAAACGGGGGAGAAATATCATGCGGAAGAAATGGCTTTTGGCCGTCCTTGGCGGACTGATCGTTGCGGGCGGTGCGGCATATGTAAAACGTGACGCACTGGCGATGGCGCTGATTTCGCGCGCAGCGGACGGCGCAATGTCCCGCAATGTCATGGCAGAATTGCCCGCCGATGCGCTGCATGTCGGGTTTTGCGGTACGGGTTCGCCCTTGCCAAATCGTGACCGCGCGGCCGCATGCACCGTTGTGATCGCCGGTGGCCGGTTGTTTGTTTTTGACATGGGTGAAGGCTCCGGCAAAACCCTGTCTCTCATGGGCATGCCACTCGACAAGATTGAAGGCGTGTGGCTCACCCATTTGCACAGCGACCATTTCGAAGGCCTTGGCCCGTTCACGCTGCAGCGTTGGGCAGGGACGAGCGCGAAAACACCGCTGCCTGTGTCTGGCCCTGAAGGCGTCACCGAAATCACCGATGGGCTGAATGCCGCGTACCGGATTGATTCAACCTACCGCATTGCCCACCATGGCGCAGCCGTCGTTCCGCAATCGGGCTTTGGCATGACGGGCAAGGCGATCCAGCCGGGCGTGGTTTATGATGCCAATGACGTGCGCATTACCGCCTTTTCTGTGGACCATGATCCGATCACGCCCGCCTTTGGCTATCGCGTCGATTATAAGGGCCGCAGCGTCACGATATCGGGTGACACCGCGTTCACCCCTGCGCTTGCCAAAGCCGCCAAGGGTTCGGATTTATATGTCAGCGAACTGCTGTCGCCGCGCATGGTCGATGCCCTCGCCACCAGCGCGCAAAAGGCAGGGATGATAAATCGGGCGAAAATCTTCGACGATATCCAGAATTACCACATCAGCCCCGAACAAGCCGCCGATGTGGCAAAGGCGTCCGGCGCAGGCATGTTGGCCTTCACGCATATCGTCCCGTCGGTGCCGAAGCCGCTCGAATTCGCGCTGATTGGGGATGCGGCAAGCCGGTATAAGGGACCAATAAAGGTCATGCACGATGGCGACCTGATCAGCATCTCGGGTCCCGATAATTTCGAAACACGCAATTTGCTAAACCGATAGCATAAGGGCTAAAGGCGCCAGATGGGCTCATGGCTGATCTTGTTGTTATCAACACTGGCGATGACTGCGATTGTCGGCGTGCGCTATCTGTTGGTCAGCGGTGCTTTTGCATGGGCGACGAAATTGCGCGAACCGGGGCTTTATGTTGGCCTTGACCAACAAATCCGCCGCGAAATCGGGTGGAGCCTCGCCAGTGCCGCGATTTATGGCATTCCTGCAGGTGTCGTCGCGTGGGGGTGGGATAATCTCGGCTGGACGATGATTTACCGAGATATTGGCGCTTACCCTTTTTGGTATCTGCCGCTGTCGGTATTTCTGTATCTGTTTGCGCACGACACATGGTTTTATTGGACACACCGGCTGATGCATCGCCCGTTTTGGTTCAAGGCCGCGCACGCTGTCCATCATGAAAGCCGCCCGCCGACGGCATGGGCAGCCATGTCCTTCCATCCGTGGGAGGCATTGTCAGGCGCGTTCGTCATTCCGTTTTTGGTCTTCGTCATCCCCATTCATGTCGCGTCTTTGGGCGTCGTGCTATCGGTGATGACGATCATGGGCGTTACCAACCATATGGGGTGGGAATGTTTCCCCAAATCCATCGTCAACGGCAGATTAGGGCAGTGGCTGATAACAGCGACGCATCATCAAAAACATCACGACGCATATCGAGGGAATTATGGGCTATATTTCAGGCTTTGGGATAAAATGTGCGGCACTGACCTTGGTCTCGGCCATTGGGATCGCAACCTTAAGCGGCGCAGTTGAAGCCGCGCCCGCAACCGCGACGATTGATATCAACATCTCCGGCTTGCGCAGCACGAAGGGCAATGTCCTTGTCTGCGTCACCGCCAACCCGCGTTTCTTCCCCGATTGCGGCAAGGATCCAAAAGGTTTGAAGACCAGCATATCCGCGCGCGATGCCGCAAATATATCGTTCACGGGCATAACAAAGGGCACATATGCGGTCGCGTTGGTCCATGATGAAAATGCTAACAACAAAATGGATATGGCCATTTTCCTGCCCAAAGAAGGCTTCGGCTTTTCCCGTAATCCCGCGATTGTTGCTGGCCCGCCCAAGTTTAAGGCCGCGGCATTTGCGGTTGATGCCGCTGCCGTCAGCCAGCGGGTGAAGATGAAATATATGCTGTAACGGCGCGGTCGTGCGCTGCGGCGGAACTTTCTGACACGCCTTAACGAGTTGGAAATCATGTGCGGGGCATAAACGGGCTCCTCTGCACATAGGGCGCCCAATATGATTCCGTCGCATAACCAGTTTACCGCCAGTTCCGCGCAGCCTGCGTCGGCAACCGCCGCCGAAGCGCCGCGCGCACGCACGCGTGAGGCGCGCTTGAGCTGGATCGGATCAAAGCTGGCGCAACTGATCGACATTGAAGCCGCCCGGCTTGATGCCCTGCACCACCGTATGTGGATGCGGATATTGCAAAGCGGCCTTGAACCTGCCGCACCGCGGAACGAAACGGATCAGCTGGCGATCCACATCCTTGCCGTCGCAACATTGGCCGACGATGTCGCGGCGAAAGACGGGCCACAGGCCGCAATGGCCGCCGTCATGCAAGCGAGCGGCAAAACGCTTGAACCGGGGCTGGCGGAAAAATTCCTGCGCCTTGCAAGTTCGCCCATATTCTGGAGGGCGCTGCAGTCGGATGTTGCTGCGGCCTAAAATCATTGCCGTGACGATGTTCATCTTGCTGGACTGACGCGCCGCTCTCGCCTATTACATCTCCATCCCCGGGGAGTCGTGTGACTGAGAGGGATGGGTAACGCCATCCGACCCGCTGAACCTGATCCCGTTGATGCGGGCGTAGGGAGGTGAGACCGCAGCCAGTCCGGGGGACTGGCGAGGACCGAGCCCGGTCTTCACGCCAATCACTCTCCTTCACGATGTTTTTGGAGAGTGAGAATGGCGAAAATCAAACCAACCGATGACGCGATTGCAATTGCCGCAGCACAGCTTGCTGCCTCTTTGATACAGATTCGACTTCAGCATCTTCAGTCGACCGATTTTGCGGCCCAAGAAAAACACCTAATGAATTATTACAAATGGGCAGTTGATCAGCTGGTCCATGAGAGGAACGCATAACATGGCAGACATCCCCGCACGCACCGAAATTGGCGTCACCACTGGCCCGATCCGTGGATCGAAGAAAATCTACGTCGGTGACCGCAAAGTGGCCATGCGCGAAATCTATCTTGAGCCATCGTCGGGCGAGCCGCCTGTGCGCGTCTATGACTCCAGCGGACCATATACCGACAGCAACGCCCGCATCGACATCAGCATGGGCCTGCCCGAAATCCGCAGCAGCTGGATCCGTGAGCGCGGCGATGTAGAGGAAGTGCTGCAACGCGAAGTCCGCCCTGAAGACAATGGTCAACTTGGCCCCGACCGCAGCGGCGGCGTCGCGCCATTCCCCAATGTCCGCAAACATGTGCTGCGCGCAAAGCCCGGTATGAACGTCAGCCAGATGCATTATGCCCGCCGCGGCATCATTACGCCGGAAATGGAATATGTTGCCGAGCGTGAGAATCTGGGCCGCGCGCGCCTGGCCGAATATATCCGCGACGGCGAAAGCTTTGGCGCGGAAATCCCTGATTACGTCACCCCCGAATTCGTCCGCGAAGAAATCGCCCGCGGCCGTGCGATCATACCCAACAATATCAACCACCCCGAATCCGAACCGATGGCGATTGGCCGCAATTTCCTGGTCAAGATCAACGCCAATATCGGCAACAGCGCGGTTGCGTCTGATGTTGCGACGGAAGTCGACAAGATGGTCTGGTCCATCCGCTGGGGCGCGGACACCGTCATGGACCTGTCGACCGGCCGCAACATTCACGACACCCGCGAATGGATCATCCGCAACTCGCCCGTTCCCATCGGCACCGTGCCGATTTATCAGGCGCTGGAAAAGGTCGGCGGCGTTGCCGAAGACCTGACATGGGAAATCTTCCGCGATACCCTTATC
>NZ_JBILAF010000147.1:0-4207 GCF_044354325.1 Sphingorhabdus sp.
CACGCCCACCTTGACGGTGTCACCTGCACGGAACGCAGGAATTTTTTTGTTTTCTGACAAAGCTGCAATAGCTTCGGCTTCGAGTGTTTGGATGAGGTTCATGCCCCATTTAATCCTTATTCTTTTGTCGCACGTCAGAGGCAGGCTGAACCCGGGCGTCTTTGTAACGCCCCCAAAGGTCCGGTCTGCGTAACCGAGTATCTTCCTCCGCCCTTTGTTTCCGCCAGGTGGCTATTTTCGCATGATCCCCCGATCGCAACACTTCAGGGATCATTCGCCCTTCCCAATCATTGGGTCGGGTATAGTGCGGATATTCAAGCAACCCTTGTTCAAAGGACTCCTCATCACCGCTGGAAGTCGCGCCCATTACGCCGGGAAGCAGCCGAATGCAAGCATCTAACAGCATTAAAGCACCAATTTCGCCGCCCGAAAGCACGATATCGCCCATCGAAACCTGTTCAATATGGGGTCTGGCATCAAAAATGCGCTCGTCAAAGCCCTCAAAGCGCCCGCAAAGCACCGTAACGCCTGGGCCTGCGGCAAGTTCGCGAATGCGGCTTTGGGTAATCGTCTTGCCACGCGGCGTCATCGCCAAAACGGGAACATCGGGCTGCTGAACAGACGCGTGATCGACCGCTGCGGCGAGTATATCCGCGCGCAGTACCATCCCCGCCCCGCCGCCGGCGGGCGTGTCGTCAACGGTCCGATGCTTGTCGGTCGCAAAGTCACGAATATGGATGGGCGCACATGACCATTTGCCCTCTTCCAGCGCGCGGCCAGCCAATGATATCCCCAGAGGACCGGGAAACATTTCGGGATAAAGCGTCAGGATTTGGGCAGCGAACGTCATATGACGAAGTCGGCATCAATGACGATACGTCCGCCCGCTTGCGCGCCCCATTCAGGTACAGCTTCGGCGGTCATTGGGACCATGAACTTTTTGCCCGGCTTGCCATCAACAGACGGCATCTGGATTTCAAGAACGTCGCTGGCGCCAAAATTTTCCACGGCTATGCAATTGCCAAGGTCGGCGCCATCGGTTGAAACACAAGGAAGCCCAAGAAGGTCGCTATAATAATATTCGCCCTCGCCCAGTTCAGGCAAGGCCTCACGCGGCACGGTCAACAATGTGCTGCGCAGTTTTTCCGCCGCATTGCGGTCATTTATTTCGGCAAAGCGCGCAATCGCGCCGTCTTTTGTTGGGCGGAGGGACTTAACCGTCAACGCGCCATCATTAAAACTTTTGTAGCGTTTCAAGCTGTCCACATTTTCTGCGAACAGCTTGAGACGAACTTCACCCGTCACGCCGTGCGCACCAGAAACGGCGGCAAGCGTGACGGTTGAGTCAGCCAAGGCTTAGCCCTCAGCCTTTTCTTCGGTTGCTTCTTCAGCTGCAGGCGCAGCTTCTTCAGCGGCAGGCGCTTCTTCAACCGCAGGTGCGGCTTCTTCAGCGGCTACTTCTTCAACAACTTCTGGCTCAGGCTCAGGTGCTGGAGCGGCTGCAGCTGCAGCTGCGGCTTCTTCGGCTTCTGCAAGCTTAGTTGCCTTGTCTTCAGCGCGATCCTTGGCCTTCTGGCCTGGCTCACCCTTGTTAGGGTTGTTCTTAACCTTACGCTCTTTAACGCCGGCGGCGTCAAGGAAGCGTGCAACGCGGTCCGAAGGCTGCGCACCAGCGGCAAGCCAATGTTTCGCACGCTCGGTGTCAAGGATCATACGCTCTGCGCTGTCCTTGGGAAGCTGTGGGTTGTAGCTGCCGATACGCTCAATGAACTTACCGTCGCGTGGTGCGCGGGCGTCGGCTACGACGATTTTATAATAAGGACGCTTTTTCGAACCGCCCCGTGACAAACGCATGGATAATGCCATAAAACTAACTCACCTTTCTGAAATATTCTTAAACTAAATGTGATACTTATTTCTTTTTACTAAGAAGTCTTGCGAGGTCTGGCGGCATTCCGCCACCGCCGCCCATTCCGGGCAGACCGCCCAAACCGGGTGGCAAAGCGCCGGGGGGAAGCCCGTGCATCCCCTCCATCGCGCCACCCAAGTCGCCGCCACCGCCCATGCCACCTTTGCCGCCGCCAAACATGGCAGCGAGGCCTTTGAGGCCGCCCATCTTGCGAATGCGCTTCATAGCGCTCGCCATTTCCTGGTGCATTTTGATCAGCTTATTAACGTCTTGAACGGTCATGCCCGAACCCTTGGCAATCCGGATCTTACGTTTGGCGTTCAACAATTCAGGCTTCGCACGCTCTTTTGGCGTCATGGAGCCAATGATGGCGTCCATATGCACGAGCAATTTGTCGTTCATGCCGCCGGCGTCCATCGCCTGCTTGGCCTTTTTCATGCCCGGGATCATACCGGCAAGCGCGCCAAGGCCGCCCATTTTGGACATTTGGCGGAACTGCATACGCAGGTCTTCCATGTCGAACTGGCCCTTGGCCATTTTGGCCGCGAGCTTATCCGCGTCCTCTTTTTCGACCATTTCGGTCGCACGCTCGACAAGGCCAACAACGTCGCCCATGCCCAATATGCGTCCAGCAACACGGCTTGGGTTAAACGCTTCGATGGCGTCAAGCTTTTCACCGACGCCTGCAAATTTGATGGGCTTGCCGGTAATTGCGCGCATCGACAGCGCAGCACCGCCGCGTGCATCACCGTCCATACGGGTCAGCACGATACCGGTTACATTGACGCGCTCACCGAAGCTTTTGGCGACATTTACGGCGTCTTGACCCGTGAGCGAGTCGACGACGAGCAGGATTTCCTGCGGAACGGAGACCTTTGCCACCGCCTGCATTTCGTCCATCAACTGCTGATCAACATGCAAGCGGCCAGCGGTGTCGAGGATCAGGACATCAAAGCCCTGCAACTTTGCAGCCTGCATGGCACGCTTTGCAATGTCGACGGGCTGCTGCCCCTGCATAATGGGAAGCGTAGCAATTTCGGTCTGCGTGCCAAGCGTCGCCAACTGCTCTTGTGCTGCAGGACGATTGACGTCCAGTGAAGCCATCAGGACTTTCTTGCCCTGTTTGGCCTTCAGCATTTTGGCGATCTTGGCCGTCGTTGTCGTTTTACCCGAGCCCTGCAGACCGACCATCATGATGATCGCTGGCGGCGCTACAGCGAGATCAAGGTCGCTTTGTTCCGCGCCGAGCATTTCGACAAGGGCGTCATTGACGATTTTGACTACCTGCTGGCCGGGCGTTACCGACTTCAGAACCTGCGCGCCGACGGCTTGCTCGGTAACCTTCTCAACGAAGTCACGAACGACGGGAAGTGCGACATCGGCTTCAAGCAAAGCCACGCGGACTTCGCGCATCGCTTCACGCACGTCAGCTTCGTTTAACGCACCGCGACCGCGCAGGCGATCAAACACCCCTCCTAACCGGTCGCTCAGCTTGTCAAACATCGACATTCCTTACCAACATGCCCCGTTTGAGGCATAAACGAACAAAAAGCCGGTGAGCGAATCTTCGCCGACCAGCTTGGAAACAACGGATTTCCAACAAATTTTGAAAGGCAATATCCTTGCCTTGGATGCGCCCCTACCCTCCTTGGCGTCGCAAATCAAGTTTTTCCGTTGGTTGGAACGGCCGCGACCTGTGCCCAATCACGGCGGCTCGATAAACAATAGGTTGGCCATATTCGGCATCAACGGTAGACTTGATGCCCCGCTGCCCCTAAATCGCCGCCATGACGATGGGCGATTTTCACAAGATGCATGGGCTCGGCAATGACTTTGTCATTATCGACGCACGCGTCCAATCCATCGAAATGTCCCCTGCCCGCGCGCAAAAGATCGCGGATCGCAAGTTTGGGATTGGCTGTGACCAGCTTATCATTTTGCTGCCTTCAGAAATCGCTGATGTACGCATGCAGATATTCAATCCCGACGGCAGCGAGGTTGAGGCATGTGGCAATGCGTCACGCTGTGTCGTTGCACTGTTGAACCAAGACCTCAACATTGAAACCTTGGGCGGCATCATTTCAGGCAAGCTGTCGGGCAATGACGTCGAAATGTCGATGGGTGAAGCCGTTTTTGGATGGCAGAACATACCACTTGCTTTCCCAATGAATACTGATGCCATGCCACTGGCTTGGGACAATCTCGCCGCGCCCATGGCCGTCAATATGGGCAACCCACATGCCGTATTTTTTGTCGATGATGTTGATGCTATCGACTTGCGCCAGCTGGGCCCAACAA
>NZ_JBILAF010000043.1:0-15454 GCF_044354325.1 Sphingorhabdus sp.
CCAGTTTAATCAAACGATTAAATTCGGCTTGACGTCCGCGTCAACTTGCTGCCATTGATGCTGTATATTTTGCAGTAACTTCTCGCAGGGGATTCTCCATGTCGCTCGATACCATTCCACGCACCGCCTATAATGAAGACCATGAAGCGTTCCGCCAGTCGGTACGCCAGTTCCTGCAAAAGGAAGTCGCGCCCCACGCAAAGCAGTGGCAAGAAAATGGCATCGTGCCAAAGTCGATCTGGCCCAAGGCTGGCGCAGTCGGCATGCTCTGCCCCACTGCACCTGTTGAATATGGCGGCCTTGGCCTCGACTTTGGCTACAACGCGATCGTCGACGAAGAATCGGCTTATTATGGCGGCGTCGCCACGGGCTTCTCGCTTCAGTCCGATATCGTCGTAAACTACATCACCAGCTACGGCAGCGAAGAGCAGAAGAAGCATTGGTTGCCCAAGATGATCTCGGGCGAGGTCATCACCGCCATCGCCATGACGGAGCCCGGCACCGGAAGCGATCTTCAGGGTATGAAGACAACCGCGCGCAAAGACGGCAACCATTATGTCATCAACGGCAGCAAAACCTATATCACCAATGGCCAAAATGCCGACCTGATCTTGGTCTGCGTCAAAACCGATACTGAGATCCAGCCAGCGTATAAGGGCATGTCGATTGTCCTCGTTGAGGCGGATCGTGACGGCTTCAAGCGCGGCCGCAACCTCGACAAAATCGGCATGGATGAAGCGGATACGTCGGAACTGTTCTTCGAAGATGTCCGCGTGCCAATGACCAACTGCTTGGGCGAAGAGGGCAAGGGCTTCATCTATCTGATGAGCGAATTGCCGCAGGAGCGTCTGTCGATTGCGGTGTCGTCGATGGCCAGCACGCAGAAAGCTTTTGATGAAACCGTTGCGTTCTGCCGCGAACGGATTGTGTTCGGCAAGCCACTGCTGGATTTCCAAAACACCCGTTTCGTATTGGCCGATATCAAGGCAAAGCTGCAAATTGGCTGGGCACATCTCGATTGGGCGTTGAACCGCCATTATAAGAAAGAACTGACCGCCGAGGAAGGCGCTGCTGCAAAGCTGTGGCACACTGACCTGCAGTGGGAAGTTGTCGACGCCTGTCTGCAACTGCATGGCGGCGCGGGATATATGAATGAATATCCCATCGCCCGCATGTGGCGCGCCGCACGCGTAACGCGCATTTTCGGCGGCACCAACGAGATCATGAAAGAATTGATCGGTCGGGGTCTGTAAAAAAGTGGCTAAGCCCGAACCTTGGCGCATGGACATCGCCAACTATCCGTTTGTCCATTCGACCGAGACCCGCTTCGCTGATCTCGACATGCTGGGCCATATCAACAATGTGGCGATGGCTGGACTGTTCGAACATGGCCGCGGCCTTTTTACCCATTCGATTGGTTTGCCCAATTTTGCGAAAGATCACCGCTGGCTCATCGTTCGGGTCGAAATAAACTATCTGGCGGAAAGCTACTTTCCCGAGCATGTCCAGATTGCCAGCGGCATATATCGCGTCGGCACCTCAAGCTGGGAGGTCGCCTCGGCCGCGTTTCAGGGCGGCAAGTGCGTAGCGACCTGCAGCACGACTACGGTGCTCACCGGCAAATCTGGCGCGTCCCCTATATCGGAGGGCTTGCGCGAAGCACTGGAGCGGTTGCGGGTTAAATCCAACTAGTCAAAATGATGTTGTTCGGATGGCTAACGCAAGCCTTTCAGTTTGATGTATTCAATCAACAAAGGTAGCTGCGCGCTTCTGCATTCCGGCCATAACCGCTTCAATCTGGTTGGGTTTACGAATGACTTTGGCTTGGCGGACGCTTTCGGCCATCAAGATCGCGTCTTCGTCCATGTCGGTATATTCGTTGAACAGCGCCTTGGCCTCACGCATAGCGTCGGGGTTCCGGTCCGCGATTTCACGGGCAATGGCCATGGCGCGGGCGTGGGGGTTTTCATCCACGAACGTCGCAAAGCCCAAGCCAAGCGCCTCCGCCCCCGAAAACTCGCGGTTGGTGTAGGTTAACTCGCGCAGCACATCTTCACGCACCATGCCGCGCCATAAGGCATAGCCGCCCATGTCAGGGATGAGCCCCCATTTCATTTCCATCACCGCTAGCCGCGCATCAGGCGTGATGACGCGGATGTCCGCACCGCTGGCAATTTGCAGGCCGCCGCCAAAGCACACGCCGTGGACTGCGGCAATGACGGGCATAGGCAGCTTACGCCAAAGCATCGCGACTTGCTGAAATGTGTTGGCGTTGCCGTGCGTACGGTCCGTGAGGCTGCCCATGCCGCTATTCGCGCTTGCACCGCCGCTTGCCATGCTGGCCATATCAAGCCCTGCACAAAAGCTGCGTCCTTCACCCGAAAGCACGACGGCGCGCACGCCTTTCATCGCTGCAAGCTCTTCTCCGGCGGATATGATCCCCTGAAACATGGCCGGGTCGAGCGCGTTCATTTTGTCGGCGCGGGTAAGCCGCACATCGGCCACGTGGTTTTCAACGGTTATGCTAACCCGGTCGTTCATGCGGCGCTCCTATTCAATGCAAATTCCACCAAAGGCAGTTGGTCATTACCAAAATACATATATGTTTTGTCGACAAAAATCGTAGGCGAGCCATAGCCACCGCGCGCAATGACTTCATCCGTATTGGCGCGCAGCAGCGCCTTTACGTCGTCTGATTGCGCACGCGTGCGCAAGGCGTCACCATCCAAACCAACACTATTGGCCACCGCAACCAGCACATCGGGATCATCAAGATTTTCCTGCGCGCCAAAATAGCTTTCGAACGCCGCTTTCGTAAACGCGTGCAGCGCGACTGGATCATCGGCAAGACTGCAGGCCATCCGCATCGCATTGACGCTCTTGGCGGGGTGATATTGGCTGGGGAAGTTCAGCGTGACGCCGGCTAACGCTGCCCAATCACGAAGCGTTTTCCAACTGTGCAGCAGCTTTGGATTGTCGGATGCTTCACGGGCGGCATAGACCGACGGGTTGACCGCGTTAAAGACGCCACCGACCAATATAGGCCGCAACGTCATTGTCGCCCCTGTGCGGTCGAGCACGCCCATAATGTTCGTGAACGCCAAATAGGTCCACGGGCTTGAAAGATCGTAGAAAAATTCAACCCGATCGCTGTGCATTCGACCCTCCCGATATTGCATCCTGCTTTAGCATTGCCGAACATTTAATGAAGCGATTAAATGTGTGAGCGTCATTTACAACATTGTTCCCAGACTGGTCGGTGAATATACACCATTGGCCGCATCGCGGGCCACTTGCCTGCTGTGTTAAATTGACATTAACCATATGCCGTCACAGGGATGTGGGCAGATAAGAATGTCCGGGTGGATAAGGACAGGGTCGTGGATATAGTTCTGAATGTTTGAAGGCAAAGATACACACTTTGCTGCGGCCGCCGGGAACGGAAGCGTGATGCTTGCCGATTTTATGGTCGCACCCCTGCGCCAGACCACCGAAGCAACTTGGCGCGAACGCATTGCTCAACTCGACCTCGTCCCCGACCTTGGCGAAAATATTGGTTCCGTCCGCTGGTTTCGCGGTCTTGGAACGCTAACCCTATTAAGCGTTGCTGCACTTGCGCTCCTCCCCGATTTTGGGCCCATTTACGGCCCACAACCGTCGATCCCGACGGAAGCCGAGTTCGAAGAAGCGCGCGCACAAATGATCATGCCAATTGCCTATGGCAGTGACAGCGGCAAACGCATGGCGGCCACCGACGCAGTTATTGCCCTTGCCGGAAGCCCGGAGCGTCCCCGCATCGAATTGACAGCATCCTTGGGCCGCGGAGACAGCTTTGCACGGGTCCTGCAGCGCGCTGGCGTTGGCGGCAATGAAGCCAGTGATGTCGCCAACATGGTTTCAGGCGTCACATCGCTATCGGATATTGAGCCCGGCACCCCCATCAATATCGTGCTCGGTAAACGCTCTGCGCAAAATCAGCCACGGCCTTTGGAATCCGTTGCCTTTCGCGCACGATTTGACCTCAATCTCGCTATCAACCGCGAAGGTGGTGCCCTCAGGTTAAGCCGCGAACCGATTATCGTCGATGACACGCCGTTGCGCATCCGCGGCACAGTCGGCAGCCAGGGCATTTACCGGTCAGCGCGCGCAGCGGGTGCGCCTGCCAGTGCTATCCAGGATTATCTGAAAGTCATCTCGGGCCGCATGCCCTTGTCGGCAATCCGCGCGACCGATGAATTTGATATCATCGTTGGTTATAAGCGCGCTGAAACCGGTGAAGTTAAGGTCGGCAATCTTTTATATGCCGGCGTCGACCGCGACGGCAAATCGCCAGTTCAGATGCTCAAGTGGACCAATGGCGATAGCAGCCAATGGTTCGAAGCCTCCGGCGTGGGTGAATCAAAAGGCGCGCTCAGCCGCCCAGTTAATGGCGCTGTGACATCGGGCTTTGGCGGCAGACGTCACCCGATTTTAGGCTATATGCGCATGCACAGCGGCCTTGATTTTAAAGCAAGCTATGGCCAACCCATTTTTGCGGTGACCGATGGTGTCGTTGCGTATGCCGGACGCAAGGGCGGTTACGGCAACTTTGTTCAGCTAAACCATGGCGGCGGCCTTGCCAGTGGCTATGGCCATATGAGCCGCATCGCAGCACGCGCCGGAAGCCGCGTGCGGCGCGGTCAAATCATCGGTTATGTGGGGTCAACGGGTTTATCGACTGGTCCGCATTTGCACTATGAATTATATCGCAACGGACGTGCGGTGAACCCGAATTCGATCAAGTTTACGCAGCGTGCACAACTTGGGGGCAGTGACCTTGCGCGCTTTAAAGGCACGCTTCAGCGCCTGAAATCGGTCAAGGCCGGTGCAGCGCTCGCACCATTGCGCACGCAAGCGAAAAGCACGGACGAACCGAAGCGCGAAATCGACCGACTGACACTTCAAATCGACCATTCGCAGCCCAAAGGATAAGCCATTGAGGATGCGGCATAACACCGCTACCTGTCGTTCATGAGCAACACATCCTTTTTCCCGAACACCCGTCTGCGCCGCACGCGCGCCACCCAATGGAGCAGAGCCATGGTCCGTGAGACTATGCTTTCGCCTGCAGATCTTATCTGGCCATTGTTCGTCACCGAGGGAGAGGCGGTCGAAGAGCCGATTTTATCGCTCCCGGGCGTATCTCGCTGGTCCGTCGACCAGATCGTTGTGCGCGCTGCTGAAGCTATCGATCTTGGTATCCCCTGCATCGCATTGTTCCCAAACACGCAGCCAGAACGGCGCAGCGAGGACGGTGAAGAGGCGCTCAACCCCGACAATCTGATGTGCCGCGCCATCCGCGCCATCAAACAGGCACATGGCGATGCAATCGGCATTTTGACCGATGTCGCGCTCGACCCTTACACGTCGCACGGACAGGACGGCTTAATCGACGATTCCGGTTATGTGCTGAACGACGAAACGGTCGCCGTTCTTGTCGATCAGGCGATAAATCAGGCCAATGCCGGCGCGGATATCATTGCGCCAAGCGACATGATGGACGGACGCATTGGCGCCATTCGCAAGGCACTCGAAATGAATGGCTATCCCAACGTCCAAATCATGTCCTACGCCGCAAAATATGCCAGCGCATTCTACGGCCCGTTCCGTGACGCCGTTGGCTCAAGCGGCCTGCTGAAAGGTAACAAGAAAACTTATCAGATGGATCCAGCGAACAGCGATGAAGCCATGCGCGAAGTCGCTATGGACATTGCCGAAGGTGCCGACAGCGTCATGGTTAAGCCCGGCCTGCCCTATCTCGATATTGTCCGCCGCGTGCGTGACCAATTCGACGTGCCCGTATTCGCGTACCAAGTGTCCGGTGAATATGCGATGATTGAGGCCGCCGCGGCCGCCGGAGCTGGTGACCGCGATGCCTTGGTTCTGGAAACGCTGATGGCATTCAAACGTGCCGGTTGCTCCGGCATTTTGACATATCATGCCGCACTGGCCGCGCGTTTGCTCAACGGGTAAAACATGAACGGCGCTGAAGCATCCTGCGACACATATGCGTGGACCGATGATTATGCATCGGTTGTGCCACATCTTTCATTATGGAAAATCCGATGATCAATAACCGTACCGACATCAGCATTGTCACTGTCAATGGCAAGACCCCACAGATTCATGCCAGCGCATTCATTGCGCCCGGCTGTCGTATTATCGGTGATGTCACGATCGGGCCGGAGGCCAGCATCTGGTACAATTGCGTCATTCGCGCTGAAGTAAATCGGGTTGTGATTGGCGCCCGAACAAATATTCAAGACGGCAGTGTCGTGCATTGCGATGGCCCAATGCCCGGCGTTGAAGATGGTTTTCCGACCATCATCGGGGATGACGTGCTCGTTGGGCACAATGTCATGCTGCACGGTTGCATCCTTCACGACCGTGCGTTTGTAGGGTTGTCGTCAACGGTCATGAACGGCGCCGTCATTGAAAGCGATGCCATGCTCGCGGCAGGGGCAATGCTGACCCAAGGTAAACGCATTGAAGCGCGACAACTATGGGCAGGGTCGCCAGCGCGATTTGTGCGCGATCTCGACGATGCGGCCGTTATGGGGATGCGGATCGGCGTTGCGCATTATGTCACCAACGCCAAGCTTCATGCGGCTGCGACGGCCAGCGGTTAAAACTTCGCCCTAACCGTAAAGCGACCATTGATCGGCGCGCCAGTCGAGATGTTGTTATTGTTGTGTGCGTCCGAATAATATGCGGTGTCGAACAGATTTTCGACATTCAGCTGAAGCTGCAAGCGGTCGCTCACATCATAATATAGAGCAGCATCGACCCGTGTGAATGCAGGCAATTTAGTTGTCGTCGCGGATGTGCGGATGGCCGCATATTGGCTCGACTGATGGATGATGCCGACACCTGCTGCAAACGCGTCAGACAATTCATACCGGTTCCATAGGCTTGCTTGATGCTTCGGCACTTGGCCTAGTCGCACAGCATCGTTGCCCGCCAGAATGGCGTCCTGATAGCTGTAGCCACCATGTACTTGCCATTGCGACGTCACGCGCCCTGTCGCGGCCAGCTCAATCCCCTGGGTCCGGGTTTTGCCGATATTGATGCTGGCAAGCGGATTGGCGGGGTCCGGCGTCGTCGCATTGCTGCGATCAAGCTGAAACACTGCAAGGGTCAGGTTTAAATTTGGCTGAACATCCCATTTGGCGCCGATTTCAAAGTTGGTGAATTTTTCCGGAGCCAGATTTTGCTGTGTCACCGTCAGCGCCAGGAACTGATCACCCGACCGCGGCAGGAATGATTGGCTATAGCTGCCGTAAAGCGACATGCTTTCCTGCGGTTTGAAAATCAGCCCAAGACGCGGGCTTATCTTTTCATCCTTACGTGCAAAAGGGCGGTCGATTGCCGGCAGCAAATCTGCACCGCTGATATCAAAACTGTCGTACCGAAGCCCTGCAACGACATCGATATGTTCGCCAAAGCTAATCTGGTCCTGCACATAAGCAGAGAAGAACTTCACATCAGAAACGCTGTCACGTGCCAATGCGTTGAAAGCGACTGTTGGGAAAACCGGGTTCGAAAGGTTCAATGTCGCGTTGGAAAGTGTCCCATTGAAACGCCGATTGGTTGATTTTTGGTCTCCATACTCCGCGCCGACAAGAATTTTGTGTGCAAGCGCGCCCGTTTCGATGTCCCAAACCAAATTCGCTTGAGCAATGACATTTTCGCGCTGGGTGGGGTCACTATAGGCCGCAAGAGCAACCGTTCCATTTTGTGCCGTCGCCGCGCCATTTGCAAAGACGTTCAGATAGATTTTATCGTAATCGCCATAGAGCATGGTGCCGCTGAAATTGAGGTTTGATGCCAACTGACCGTCTAGC
The DNA here is from genome assembly GCF_044354325.1 of Sphingorhabdus sp. Classification (GTDB taxonomy): domain Bacteria; phylum Pseudomonadota; class Alphaproteobacteria; order Sphingomonadales; family Sphingomonadaceae; genus Sphingorhabdus_B. The sequence goes on from NZ_JBILAF010000043.1 coordinate 7,884, forward strand.
CGCAGCTTGGCAATGTGCGCCTCAAGTCGCGTACGATTGGCACCGGGGACGCCGAAAAACTGATCCCGAAAGCCAGCCAACGGACGATTGGGTTGGCCCGCACTGGTCGCAACCGACGGGATACCACGATCCGTCGTGCGGTCGTCATTTACATATTCATACGAAAGCCCCAGCTTCCAAGCATCGTTCAGCCTGAACGCGACATAGGGGTTCCAAGCATAGCGTTCGCCGCCAACAAAATCACGATGGCTGTCTAGGCTTTCGTACACCGCGTTAATACGCACAGCAGTGGATGCACTTAACGGAGCATTCAAATCAGCCGAAACGTCATAGGCCCCGAAACTGTTGATGCTGGCTTGTCCTGCGTAAATGAAATCGTCACTCAACGGAGCCTTCTGAACCCGGTTGATGATGCCGCCGCCGCCGCCGCGGCCAAAAATCAGCGCATAAGGGCCCTTCAGAATTTCGACCCGCTCAATATTGTAGAGGCCGCGATAATATTGAACGTCATCGCGAACGCCGTCCAAGAAAAAGTCAGCCGTTGTGTTTTGACCACGTAGGGTGATTTGGTCGCGATTGCCCTCGCCTTGGCCCACGGTGGTTCCCGGAACATAGCGCAATATATCCGCCAGCGAGTGATGCGCCTGATCATCCAATTGTTCGCGGGTCACGACATTGATGGTCTGCGGAATATCGATCAGCGGCGTGTCGGTTTTTGTGGCCGTGATGGAATTGGATGCGAGGTACCCGTCGCTGACACCCGTCACAATGATGGTCCGGCTGTCATCACTTGCCCCGTCATCAAATGCCACGTCTTCGGCGAACGCATAAGGCGCACTTATTGCCAAATAAACAAAGGCGAAAACGGAAGAGGAGAGACGAAGCATTTTCGGCCTTTTTATGTTTATTGCAAATGACTCGCAATTCGATTGCGGGTCACTATTGCGAATCGTTATCATATGCAATTTAAAAATGGGAAAAAGCGCGTTTGCTTTTGCGGGTCACCGATTTAGGTACATTGCGACGCAAACGGCATTATCAGGGACGACCATCATGAACGCAACAATCTGGCATAACCCCGATTGCGGGACGTCGCGCAAGACGCTCGCGCTCCTTCAAGAAGCCCCGGGTGTGACGGTCGAGATTATCGAATATCGCAAGCAACCCTTCACCCGTGCAAAGCTTGAACAACTGTTTAAGGATGCAGGCCTTACGCCACGCGAAGCACTGCGCACCCGCGGCTCACCAGCTGAAGAATTAGGTTTGATCGACGGCGCTTCTGCCGATCGCATATTGGATCATATGGTTGAACACCCAATCCTGGTCGAACGACCATTTGTGGAAACCGATAAAGGTGTTCGGTTATGCCGACCGCAAGAAAAAGTGCTTGAGCTGCTCTAGGGCTTCTCAAGCCACCTGAGGCTGTAGCCCTTTACAAAATGCAAGGCCATCGACCGACGCAGCTATCCCGCAACCGTTCGATATTTGCAGGCGGTTAAGCCGCGATTGCGTAGGGCTGAATTTCACCGGACAGATACAGATTGCGCGCTTTCGCACGGCTCATTTTGCCTGAGCTGGTCCGCGGCAATGTCCGCGGTGGTACCAATTCAACGACACAGTTCATTCCAGTCACCGACCGAACCTTGTCGCGGATCTGCTCACGCAGCTTTGCCCGCTCGGCTTCGTCGGTGGTGCGGCACTGGACCAGCACAGCAGGTGTTTCCTCACCGCCCGGCGTCGTCACGGAGAAAGCAGCGATATCGCCAGCTTTAAATCCAGGCAGTTGCTCAACCGCCCATTCAATGTCCTGTGGCCAATGGTTTTTACCATTGATGATGATCATGTCTTTGGCGCGGCCCACAATATAAATGTAGCCGTTCGACAGATAGCCCATGTCGCCCGTGTCCAGCCAACCGTCGACAAGACAAGCGTCGGTCGATTCCTGGTCGCGGAAATATTCCTTCATCAACGAAGGCCCTGTGCACCACACTTTACCGATCGTCTTATCCGCAAGTGGCTTGCGGTTTTCGTCGCGGATTTCGATGGTCATGTCTTTTACAGCGCGGCCGCAGTTAACGATTGCACGATAACGGATGGGGCGATCCGGCGCACCGGGATGGCCAGTTAGTTCCGTCTCTTCGACAAGTTCAACTTGAATACCTTCGCCCGGTGGCATGATGGACACCGCCAAGGTGGTTTCAGCCAAGCCATAGCTTGGAAGGAAAGAGGAGGCCTTGAAACCCGCATCGCCAAATGCATCGACAAAAGCCTGCATGACGTCGGGACGGATCATATCGGCACCATTGCCCGCAAGGCGCCATTTTGCGAGGTCGAAGCGATCATTGACCTGTGTCTGGCTGGAAACCCGCCGCGCGCAGATATCATAGCCGAATGTTGGCGAGTAGCTGATGACCGTGCCATCGGCGGCGCTAATAACATCAAGCCACGCCAACGGGCGACGCGCGAAATCTTCGGTTTTCATGTAATCCGTCGAAACTTGGTTGGCGACCGGCGACAGGAAACAACCAACAAGGCCCATATCATGATACCAGGGCAACCACGACACGCAGCGATCATTTTCCGTCACTTCCATGCCATGCGAATGCGCCGACAGATTGTTCAGCAGGGCATTGTGGGTAACCGCCACGCCATGCGGGAAACGGGTCGAGCCGCTGGAATATTGCAAATAGCAAATTTCGTCGGTCTGCGCCGAAGGAAGATCGGACTTTGATGCAATGCGATCGCTGAAGCTTTCCCAATCAATGCCTTCAACATTGCATGCGCGTGCCGCGTCGTTGGCCATGTCGGCGAGTTCCGCTGGAAAGAACAGTATCTTGGGGTCACAGCTTTTCAACTGCACGGACAGCTGGTCCACATAGCTTTCTTTACCGCCAAATGACGTTGGCAATGGCAGCGGCACGGGCCATGCGCCGGCATATACACAGCCAAAGAACAAGGCCGCAAAATCTGGACCGGTCTCAGCGACCAAGGCAATGCGGTCATCTTTACGGACACCGTGGCTGATCAAGCGATACGCCATGTTCAGCGCGTCTTCGCGCATTTCGCTATAGGGATAAGGACGCGCCAATTGGCCGCGCATGTCGTGGAAATTGAGCCCACGCTGCCCTTGGGCGGCATAATCCAATGCCTCACCTAAGGTCGCAAAGTCAGAAAAACGACGTGGCAAACTGTCCTGCGTTGGCGTGGATGCGCGTTCGCTCATAAATTTTCCCATAGCAAAAGGGCAGTGACCCAAGATTTTATTGTTATCTTACGCCATTACGCGCCGATACCAGTTCAAATTTCGACCCGACTGTGGCAAGAATAGGGCGTGAACAGCCCACGCGCCGCCAAAAAACCCGCTCCGCCGTTAAATGACGAGAGACTTAGACAGCTAGCGCTGCATTATGTTGGCAAATACGCAACCACACAGGCAAAGCTCGGGACCTATTTAAACCGCAAAATTCGCGAGCGCGGGTGGGACGGGGAACGCAGCGCGGACATCGCAATGCTGGTCGAACAATTTGCCGCACTCGGCTATATAAACGATGCCCAATTTGCTGAGGCACGAAGCCGGTCATTTGTGCGCCGTGGCTATGGCGAACGGCGCTTAAACGAGGATTTGCGCGCAAGCGGCATTGGCCAAGCGGATGCCATCCCGGCAAAAGCACATATGGAAGAAAGCACATTAAGTGCCGCCGAAAACTTTGCACGACGCAAACGTATCGGTCCATTTGCCCAAGAAGCGGCAACGCCGGAGAAACGCAACAAGCAACTCAATGCCTTTTTGCGCGCTGGACACAGTTTTGAACTGGCCAAACGTTTTGTCTATGCTGAACCCGGGGATGAGATTGGCGACTGGATTTAGTCGTAGACGCGGTCTGCTGTCGCCACAGCCTCGGACGCCCGAAGCGCGGATATTATCCGCATAAGGTGCTGCAAATCGTGCACCTCCAAATCTATTTCAAAGGTGTGAAACTCGGCGTCGCGCGCGGTTAAACGCAAATTGATGATGTTCGCCTTGTGATAGCCAAAAATGCCCGCAATTTCACCCAGCGTGCCGGGACGATTGTGAATGATCGTGCGCAATCGCGCCGAAGCGCCATCGCTACCCTGCCCCCAACTGAGGTCGACCCAATCGGCGTCGGCTCCGTTAGCGAGACGGTCACATTCGATCGTGTGCACTTCGACGGGTTGTCCCGGCAACCTCAGCCCCACGATCCGGTCACCCGGAATGGGGTGACAGCATTCACCGAGGTGGTAACCGACGCCCGGCGTCAGTCCGCGTATGGAAATGGCGCGTTCTTGATTTGGAAAATCAAGCGCGATGCCATCCGCGTCAAAGCCAGGTACCAGTGCCTCCATCAGGGCGTGGTCATTAATCTTGCCAAGGCCGATGCGATGCATCAGCTCTTCCTCATCCTCAAGCTTCAGCCGGTTCACCGCGGCAGTTAAGGCTTTCTTGCCGATTTTGCCCGGCATACGCGCAGCAACTTCTTCATAAAGCTTGCGCCCAATCGCGACCAGCTCATCGCGTTCGCGGTGCCGCACGTGCCGGCGGATTGCGGCGCGCGCCTTACCTGTCGTGACGAAGTTAAGCCAAGTCTGCTGCGGTTCCTGCGCCTTGGATTTCAGGATTTCGACCATATCGCCATTGTTCAATTGCGCACGCAACGGGACATGGCGCCCATTCACTTTTGCGCCAACGGTCTTGTCGCCAAGATCGGTATGCACGGCATACGCAAAATCAACGACAGTTGAACCCTTGGGCAACTGATGCAGCGCGCCCTTTGGGGTGAAGGCAAATATCCGGTCCTGATACATCGCCATGCGTGTATTTTCGAGGATATCCTCGGCATCTTGGCTGGTTTCAAGAATTTCAATGAGATCGCGTAACCACGCAGCCTGCCCATCGGGCTTATCGGCTTGCTTATAGGCCCAGTGCGCGGCGAAGCCATGTTCCGAACTTCGGTGCATTTCGGCGCTGCGGATTTGCACTTCGACGCGCATGTTTTTGGCGAACATGATTGTTGTGTGCAGCGATTTATATCCGTTGCGCTTTGGCGTCGAGACGAAATCCTTGAACCGCCCCGGGACCATTTGCCAACGCCGATGCAGCACACCCAAAGCGCGATAGCAGTCTTCGGTGGTCTCGGTTATCACGCGAAAGGCATTGATATCCGTCAGCTGCTCAAACGCAACATGGCGTTCCTGCATCTTTTTCCAGATCGAATAAGGATGTTTTTCGCGGCCGGAGATTTTGATTTTCAGTCCAGCCTGCTCCATTTCCCAAGCGATGGTCTGGTTAATCTGGTCGATTTCAACATCGGCCTTTTCGCGGATTTGTTTCAGACGTCCTGTAATCGTCTGATATGCTTCGGGCTCCAGCTGTTCGAACGCGAGCAACTGCATTTCGCGCATATATTCATACATGCCAATCCGCTCCGCCAGCGGGGCATAGATATCCATCGTTTCTTTGGCGATACGACGACGTTTTTCCGGGCTTTTGATGAAATGCAGCGTCCGCATATTGTGCAGGCGATCCGCAAGCTTGACCAAAAGAACGCGGATATCATCGGAAATAGCGAGCAGGAACTTACGCAAATTCTCCGCAGCGCGTTCGTCTTCGGTTTGCGCCTCGATTTTCGAAAGCTTGGTAACGCCGTCGACCAGGCGCGCGACTTCGGAACCGAAGCGGTTTTCCACATCTTCGATTGAAGTGAGCGTGTCTTCCACCGTGTCGTGGAGCAGCGCAGTGATGATCGTGTCCTCATCCATTTTGAGGTCGGTCATCAGTCCTGCGACTTCGACCGGATGGCTGAAATACGGGTCACCTGATGCCCGTTTCTGCGCACCATGCATCTGAACCGTAAAGACATAGGCTCGGTTAAGCCGATCCTCATCGACATCCGGGATATAGGCCCGCACCCGTTCAACCAATTCATATTGCCGCATCATAGGCTCCAAGATGTGGCTTTTGCGCTGCGTTGCAACAAGAAACTTAAAAACATAGTCGATTTAACAACAAATTATGCGCTGGCTGCTTGTGCATGGCGCATGTGAGAACGCCTGCTCCAACAAAAAAATGCACCGGAATATGGCGTCCACGATGTTTCGCGTATGCCCATATTCCGGTGCAGTTGTCTCGGCTCAAAGCGTCAATAAAATTGTCGCGGGTTAGTTGGGAGGAGAGAAGAGCCGAATGTGCTTATTGAGAGGTTGCCAATTAAGCGCCAGCGTTACAGGCTGCGATTTCGTCGGCAGTAAAGACGCGATCACCGGCGGTGAATGCAGATACTGAACCCAATTTGCGGGCGACACTGACACACATATTCTTTGCGGCCGTCGACGCCATTGGCGCGCGGCATGCAGTGCCTTCGCACTTTACAACAACGCTACGCAGCAATTCTTGCTTCGATGCGGCTGGCTGCGCCAATTCGATTTTGTAATATGCGCTGTTGCTTGCAGCTTGCGCCTGCGTTGGAACACCGAAAAGAAGTGTGGCGCTGATAACAGATGCGGCAGCGAGTGCGCCCAAACGGGCGGAAACTTTGGAGAGAGTCATAATCTTATCCTTTTAGCTTTGATAACAGAGCACAACGGTGGCCGGCATTCTGTCTCCAAACCTTCGTTTTGCGCCCCTGGAAAACCAGTTGCGAATCGCTACTTATTAGATTAGGTTTCGAGTTGCAACTTAAAACTTAAATGGGGTTGCAAAATTTTTCGGGTCGGCTCACCCTATGCGTCGGGGGTTAAATATATGGGCGAATTGCGCGAGTCACTACAGGATATTACCGAGTGTGGGCTACCAACCGCACTTGAGGCAATGGGCGAACGATGGTCGTTCATGATCTTGCGCGCTGCCTTCAATGGCATCCGCCATTTTGAAGATTTCCTCACGGAAATCAGCATTGCGCGCAACATATTGGCCAACCGCTTAAGCCGGTTGAGCGAAAGCGGCATATTGCATCGTACGCCGTGCCCTGATGACCGCCGTAAAGTGGAATATCGCCTGACCGAAAAAGGGCTGGATTTGCTGCCGACAATGATCGCGTTGCGCCAATGGGGAGAAAAATGGGGGACGGGTGTCCCATCCAATCCGGTTTTGGTCGATGAGCTGGATCATCAACCCATCCTGCCCGTCACCATAAGAAGCCATGATGACCGCGTTCTTGGCCATATGGACCTATGCTGGATGAACTCGGCAGATATCAAGCCGATTAGTAATGCCGTGTTTGCCGAACATGATGATCGCGTGCGAAAATTAAGCGCAATTTAAGTCGCACGATTGACGCTCTGTACAGCAGCATTGAACTTTTGTGGCGAATCTGTTACACTCCGCGCCGACAGGCCAAAAATGGTCGATAACCGCCTTCCTATCATGGGATTGAGCGGATGATGACGTAAGGGACGAATGCCAACTGTCTTATGGACGACATTATGTCGTCAGCGAGCTTATTCTCCCGAATAATCAGAAAGGTCGAAATATGACGTCCAACGCGGCGATGTTTGATGTAGGCGATTATGTGGTGTATCCCAAGCACGGGGTTGGTCGCGTAATCGAGCTTCAG
>NZ_JBILAF010000163.1:0-3184 GCF_044354325.1 Sphingorhabdus sp.
CCACCAGCTGGGGTGTTTCCACGCGGATGATTGGCGGCGTTATCATGACGCATGGCGATGATGATGGCTTGCGCTGTCCACCGCAAATTGCCCCGCACCAGATTGTTATCATACCGATGTTGCGGGACAATGACGAAGACGAGGCCGTGTTGGAATATTGCCGCAGCCTGCGGCTCGAATTGCTCGCGTTAAGTGCGTTCGGCGAACCCTTGCGCGTATTGCTGGATACCAAAGCGGCGAAGGCATCAAACAAGCGTTGGTCTTGGGTCAAGAAGGGTGCGCCAATCATCGTTGAAGTGGGCCCACGCGATGTGGGCGAGGGCAAAGCGGCCGTTTTGCGCCGTGATCGCCTGTACAAGGACGACGGCAAGCTGGCGACTGCATTTACCCCACGTGGTGAATTTGTCGCGGCGGCCGCTGGTTTGCTTGAGGACATTCAGTCTACCCTATACGCAGAAGCGAAAGAACGGCTTGATGCCAACATCAGCCGTGACGTCACCGACCTTGCCGCGCATTTTGCCGGTGACGAGGCGAAGTTTGCTGGCTGGGTAGAGGTTCAGTGGGCGCGCCCAACCGGCGCTGCACTCGATAAAATCGTTGAGCAGTTAAAAGCGCTCAAGCTGACGATGCGCAATAGCCCAATCGATGCGGCTGCGGTCGACGGCGCATGCTTTTTTACCGGCGAACCCGCCGTGGAACGGATCCTTATTGGCCGGACTTATTAGGGAATGACCAAAGGCACCCATTTTGAAGGTCTTCCATCCCGCGAACAAATACTCGCCTTTATTCAATCGTCTAACGACCCTGCGGGAAAGCGAGAGATTGCGCGGGAGTTCGGCTTGCGCGGGCATGAAAAGATCGCGCTGAAGGCGTTGTTGAAAGACATGACCGACGAAGGTCTGATCGACATGGCGCCGGGCCGTGCCTTTCATAAAATGGGTGGCGTGCCAAAAGTCACGGTGCTGAAAATCGTTGCGATTGACGGCAACCAACCTGTGGCCATTCCGGAGCATTGGGAAGCCGAAGGCATTCCCGCGCCTAAAATCCGGGTGATTGAGAGCAAAGGCAAGCGCAACAGTGCGTTGGGCATTGGCGACCGCATTTTGGCGCGCACCGAAGAACGCGGCAATGGCTGGGCTGCACATGTCATGAAGAAACTCGCCAAGGGCAGCGAGCAGAGTTTGGGTGTTGTCGAAGGCGACGAAAATGGCCGATTTTGGCTGAAATCCGTTGACAAGAAATCACGGTTCGACACCCAAATCGGTGATGTTGGCGACGCAAAAGCTGGCGAGCTTGTCCTTGCGGAACTGACCGGAAATGCGCACAAAAAATCTGCGCGGGTAACGCAGGTTCTGGGCGACCCGTTTGCGCCGAAAAGCTTCAGCCTCATTGCCATTCATAAATTTGGCATTCCGTTTGAGATGCCTGAAACCGTGGAGCGCGAGGCGGAGCGTGTACGCGAATTGCCCGTCACCGACGACCACCGCGAAGACCTACGCCACCTGCCTATTATCGCCATTGACCCCCGCGATGCGCGTGATTTCGATGATGCGATTTGGGCGACACCAAATGCGGATACGGGCGGGTTTGATGCCATCGTCGCGATTGCCGACGTCAGCTATTATGTCCGTCCGGGCAGCGCGCTGGACCATGAGGCGTCGAAGCGCGGGAACAGTGTCTATTTCCCCGACTTGGTCGTGCCCATGTTGCCGCACGCATTGTCATCGGACAAATGCTCGTTGCGGGCAGGGGAAGACCGCGCGGTACTCGCCTGCCACCTTGCCATTGGCAAGACGGGCCAAGTGACGTCATGGCGTTTTACGCGCGCTGTGGCACGGATTGCCGCCAATATTCCCTATCCCGACGCGCAAGCCGCGATCGACGGGACTATGGAAAATCCGTTGCTGGAAACCGCGCTAAAGCCATTATGGGCATGTTGGCGTTTGCTGTCGAAGGCGCGTGCAAAGCGGGCGCCATTGGAACTAAACTTGCCTGAAAAGCGTATCACGCTTGATGCGCAGGGCCGTGTGACTGGCGTGGCCGAACGCGAGCAGCTTGAAGCGCATCGTTTGGTCGAAGATTTCATGATCGCGGCCAATGTCGCGGCCGCCAAAGCGTTAGAGGCGAAGAAATCCTCGCTCATTTACCGCGCCCATGAACCGCCAAGCCGCGAAAAGCTGGTCGCGTTGAAGGAATATCTTAAAACCTTCGACATTGATTTTGCGCTGGGGCAGGTGGTTAAGCCGGAGACATTCAACGGGATATTGGCAAAGGTCATCGACGAAGAAATCCGCCCGCAAATTATGGAGGCCGTCCTCCGCAGCCAGACTCAGGCTTATTATGGCCCGACTAATGTCGGACATTTCGGCCTGTCCTTGGGCAGCTACGCGCACTTTACCTCGCCCATTCGCCGTTATGCCGACCTGATCGTGCATCGCGCTTTGGTTAGCGCCTACGGCCTTGAAATGCCCAAGCCGAAGATCAAGGATGTCGAACCAATTACCGGTCTGACTGAGGCCGCCATTGCACGATTACCCGCGACCGCCGAAGCGATAAGCCGCACGGAACGCCGCGCGATGGAAGCAGAGCGCGAGACCACAGATCGCTATATCGCGGCATATCTGTCGGCGCAGGTCGGGCAAGTGGTCCAGGCACGCATTACCGGCGTTCAGAATTTCGGTTTTTTCGCAACAGTTGAGGGTGTTGGCGGCGACGGATTAGTTCCGGTATCAACACTTGGAAAAGATTATTTCCATTATGATGAGGCGAGCCAAGTGCTCATCGGCGAAAAAACGCGGCAGGAATATCGCCCGGGCATGCGACTGGAACTCCGCTTGGCAGAGGCGAACCCTATTTCGGGATCGCTAAGGTTCGAATTACCCGAAGGCGGCAGCTATGCGCCGGACCGGTTCAAGCATAAGGGGAAGCCGAAAGCCGGTAAATATGACGCGGGCAAACGCGGACGTCCCGGCAATATTCGGCATCAGGGCAAGCGGCGCTAGCTCAATTCATCCAGCTGCGCATCGCTCAGCGAGCCGGGGATTACCATAACTGGGCAGGGCAATGTCCCTGCATTAATACCGGTAAAGTGCGCGACAAGCGGTCCAGGCGCGCCCTGGGCTGCGGCACCGAGCACAAGCGCGGCGATACCGGGATGTTCCGCAAGCATGGCCTTGACCACGTC
>NZ_JBILAF010000029.1:0-18920 GCF_044354325.1 Sphingorhabdus sp.
AGTCAAGTTCGATTGGCTGTGGTGTCTTAAGCAATCGTCACCCTGAACTTGTTTCAGGGTCTTACTTCGTGCGTTCCAAAGTAAGATGCTGAAACAAGTTCAGCATGACGACGCCTGGAATATATACTTTAAGCCGCTTCGCGGGCGATTGTGATCACTTGCGGATAGGTGAACTCAAGCAAACCTTCTTCACCCAACTCCGCGCCAAAGCCGGACTGCTTATGTCCAGCAAATGGTGCATTGGGGGCAAGGTGCATGGATTCGTTGATCCACACGGTGCCGGTTTCCAGTTGCTCGGCCACTTCGACCGCAGCTTCTGGGTTGCTGGTCCAGATCGAACCGGCAAGACCATAATCCGACGCATTGGCGCGGCTGATAACTTCGTTGATGGTCGAAAACTTCATCAATGGCATCACGGGACCGAACTGTTCTTCGGCCACAATCCGCGCATCTTCAGGCGGGTTGTCGAGAACGGTTACAGGCACAAAATAGCCGGGGATGGATGGATCATGATCGCCGCCTGCAAGGAACTTATAGCCCTTGTCCTTGGCATCCTGAATCAATTCAAGCACACGCTTATACTGCGGCTTGTTCTGAATGGGGCCAATCGCCGTGCCCTGTTCGGCGCCATCGCCAACCTTGACCGCTTTGGCATAAGCCGCAATCGCGCCCGACAATTCGTCGTAAATATCTTCGTGAATGTAGATACGCTTGGCCGCGATGCAGACTTGGCCCGCATTGTAGAAGCTTGCCCAAAACAGCTTTTCAGCCACCTTGCCAACGTCGGCATCCGGCAAAACAATCGCCGCGTCATTGCCGCCCAGTTCAAGCGTAATGCGCTTAAGATCCTTCGACGCCGATTCCATCACGCGCTTGCCCGTGGCGGTCGAACCGGTGAAGGTGATCTTGTCGATATCAGGATGCGCCGTCAGCAATGGGCCCAACGCGTCGCCACCGGTGATGATGTTCAAAACGCCGGGTGGGAATATGCCCGCAACCAGTTCCGCGAGGCGCAAGGTCGCCAGCGGCGTGAAGGGGGAAGGCTTCAGCACCATGGTGCAGCCCGACAATAGCGCCGGGACAATTTTCTGGATCGCCATCAATACTGGGAAATTCCATGGCACAATGCCACCAACCACGCCAACAGGAACGCGGCGCGTGCGGCTAAGGCGCTTGTCGCTGTCTTCTGTAATTTTCTCTTCAAGGTTCAGCATCGGCAATGCGCGCGTCATGCCAACGCAGCCTGCAATCTCGCTGCCCGCCTGCATATGTGGTTTGCCCTGTTCAGATGTGAGCAAGCGCATCAGCTCGTCGCTGTTGGCTTTGATGACATCGGCCATTTTGGCGAACAAAGCGCGGCGTTCTTCAACGCTGGTTTTCTTCCACGTCTGAAATGCAGCGCGTGCGGCGGCAACGGCCTTGTCCAAATCTGCCTGACCGCAATCGGGCACTTGGCCAATGACCTGCTCGGTCGCGGGGTTGACGACATCAATCCATTTGCCGTTATCCACCAGTTCGCCGTTGATCAGATTCTTATATTGCGTGGTCATTAGAGCATCCTCTTTCGTTCAAGCTGCCACAAATCGCAGCGGTAAAGTTTTGGGGCCGCCCACAAACGTCGATTGCGACCGTTTGGGTTCGCCGGCCAGTTCAACCGAATCTACACGGTCAAGCAGTTCTTCGAATAATATCTTCATCTCTAGCCGCGCCAGATGCAAGCCCAGACATTGATGCGCGCCGGATCCAAAGGAAATGTGCCGGTTGGGACTGCGCCCCGCATCAAACCGTTCCGGGTCAGGGAACACGGACTCGTCATAATTGCCCGAGACATAGCACAGCATCAGCCAATCGCCTGCTTTCATCGGTACGCCGCCGACTTCTGTGTCCGCGCCGACCGTGCGCATGAAGTGCTGGACGGGTGTGGTCCACCGTATTGCCTCTTCAATCAGACCGGGCAGTAAGGAGCGATCTTCCTTCACTTTCGCAAACTGCGCCGGGTCTTGCGCCAAGGCCCACATCGCGCCAGCCGTCGACGCCGAGGTCGTGTCATGCCCTGCCGTCGCAACGATCGTGTAATAGCCCGCGCTTTCATAGTCAGGGATAGGCATGCCATCGATGGTTCCGGTGGCGATAATCGTTGCCAGATCGTTGCGTGGATTAGCGCGGCGGTCCTGTGCCAACGCTTCAAAATAGGCGTTAAAATCAGCGACCGTCTGCGCCATAAGCTCGGTGGCTTCTTGCGGCGAGATATTGGCCGCGCGCATCCGGTTCAAATCCGGATCCTGCCCGCCGAACAATTCCTGCGTCAGCTTCAGCATCAACGGCTCGTCGCTCTCTGGAACGCCAAGCAATTCCATCACGACATGCAAGGGATACATCGCCGCCACATCGCGCGCAAAATCACATGTTCCGTCCATAGACAGCATCTTGTCGATGGCCGATTTCGCAATCGCGCGAATATTGCTTTCTATCGTCTTGAGATTTGCCGGCATGAACCAATCCTGCGTCAGCCGCCGGTATTTGGGATGCTCAGGCGCATCCATTTGCACCAGCGACTTCACCAGATGCGGGCTGCCCTTCATCAAATGCGCCACGAACATTTCGGCCATCAATGGCGCAACGACGACTGTCGCGGGGTTATTCAGAAAGGTCGCATTGTCCTTGCTGATCTTCAATATGTCTGCATGGCGGGTGATGACCCAAAATGGTCGATAGCCCGGTATTTCAGCAACAGCGACGGGGGATTCCCGGCGAAGTGTGGCGAACGTATCCAGCAACGCACGCCAATTCCCATATACAACCGGGTCGACGATATGCGCCGCTAGCTCCGGTGCAATCTTGGGAATGGCGGTCATGCTTTTTGCTTTGCCCAATATTCATCGCGCAGCAGGCGCTTATATAATTTGCCGGTATCATGGCGGGGAAGCTCCTCGCGAAAATCGATACGGCGCGGAATTTTGACACCCGACAGCTTTTCACGCGCATAAGCGGTCAGTTCGTCACGCAAGGCATCACCGGCGTCCGCCATGTCGAGCGGCTGGACCACGGCGATAACCTCTTCGCCCATTTCGTCATGCGGGCCACCGATGACAGCCACGTCGCGAACCCGCGGGTGGGTCACCAGATGGTTTTCAATCTCCTGCGGATAGATATTCACCCCGCCCGAAATGATCATAAAGCTTTTGCGGTCTGTCAGGTACAGATAGCCCTCTTCATCCAGCCGGCCGACGTCGCCAAGCGATGTCCAACCATGTTTGTTGGTCGCACTTTTGGTTTTTTCGGGGTCATTATGATAGCTGAAAGACGCCGCGCTTTCGAAGAATACGGTGCCTTCCTCGCCCACGGGGACATCATCCCCATTTTCGTCGCAAATATGCATGACGGCGTTCAATGGCCGTCCAACCGAGCCCTTGTGCGTCAGCCATTCCTCGCTGGAAATAAAGGTAATCCCTTGGCCTTCCGTCCCGGCATAATATTCGCGGATGACGGGCCCCCACCAATTTATCATCGCTTCCTTTATGGGAACTGGGCACGGCGCGGCAGCGTGCACCGCCGAATCAAGGCTCGACACATCATATGCGTTGCGGACCTCTTCGGGCAGCTTCAACATGCGCGCAAAATGCGTTGGCACCCATTGGCTGGCGCTGATCTTATATTTCTGAATGGCCGCGAGCGCCGCTTCGGGGTCGAATTTCTCCATGACAACCACGGTGCCACCCAGCCGGTGGACCGCCGCGCACCAACGCAGCGGAGCCGCATGATATAGCGGCGCTGGCGACAAATAGATGCTGTCGCCCGAAAATTTGAACGCCATCGCGGCAAGGCCGGACAATGCATTTGGTCCCGCAATGTCCGGATCATCGGGCAAGGGGAAACGTACGCCCTTGGGCTGACCGGTCGTCCCTGAACTATACAACATGTCGGTGCCAGCACGTTCATCGGCGATGGGCGAAGTCGGCAGTTTCGCAACTGCGGCTGCATAATTTTCCCAGCCGGCATGTTCCCCACCGAGAGTGAACCGCTTTACAGGACTTTGAAGCTGTTCCAGCGTCGCACCCAAATAGGGTGAAGCAAACAGCGCCTTTGACCCGCTATCGTTCAAGATATAGTCGATTTCCGACGCCGTCAGACGGCAACTGATCGCGACATAAATCAGCCCCGCGCGTTGCGCACCCCAGACAAGGTCGAAAAACTCTGCGCGGTTTTCCAAACAGAAAGCGACCGTGTCGCCATGTTGAAGCCCCAGGCTGCGGAACAGATGCGCGCACTGGTTGGAACGTTCATCAAGCTGCTTGTACGTTATCGTCTCACCCGATCCCGCCATGATGACAGCAGGTTTATCGGGGAAAGCCTGTGCGTGAACGGCGGGGTGGCCCATATTATTCGCCTTGCCAGTTAGGTTTGCGTTTTTCGGCAAATGCCGTTGCGCCCTCTCGTGCATCTTTCGACATGAGAACGGGGCCAGCGATTTCACTCTGCTTCTTCCACATCTCCGTCGAGCTCCAATCCGGACGCTCATTGATCACGCGCTTGGTCGCAATCAGCGCGAGCGGACCGTTCGCTGCGACCTTGGTCGCAAGCTCAAGCGCGGCATCGATGGCAGCGCCGTCGGTGATGCGATTGACAAAGCCCACCTCATAGGCCCGCTGTGCCGAGATAAAATCACCCGTCAGCGCAAGCTCCATCGCCATGCGCTTGCCGATAATCGATGGCAAGGTGAGCAAACCGCCCGCCGCCGCAACGAGGCTTCGTTTGACCTCAGGTATGCCGAATTGCGCCTTGTCATTCGCCACCAACAAATCGCACGCGATGGCGATTTCCATCCCGCCGGCGAGCGCATAGCCCTCAACCGCGCCAATCAATGGCTTTGCAGGCGGGGATTCGATGAAACCTGCAAAACCCTTGCCCTTAACACTTGGCAACTCGCCGCGCAGAAAGGCCTTCAGGTCCATGCCAGAGCAGAATGTGCCGCCAGCGCCCGTGATGATACCCGCGTTCAGGCTCTTGTCGCCGTCAAGCTGCTCCATAGCCGCAGCGACGCCTTGCGCGACCGCTTGGTTGACGGCGTTCTTCGCCTCAGGCCGGTTGATGGTGATGATCAGGACGCCGTCCTGCGCTTGGGTTAGGACTTCAGACATTGCATTCTCCTAAACAAAAACCGTGCCCGCCGTTGCAGCGCCCTTCGACAGGGGTCAGGGCTACGGTATTTAATGTCGCTCACCGCCCCTTGGGCAAACCAAGCACATGTTCTCCGATGATATTCTTTTGGATCTGGCTGGTGCCCCCGCCGATGGTGGCGGAAAAACTGTTCAGGTAAGAACGGTGCCAATAGCCGTCATCGACCGCATTTTCGTCACCCACATAATAGCCCGCGCGCGTTCCTTGAAACTGGAGCGAGAATTCGGTGAGCTCGCGCACCAGCTCGGTACGCGCCAGCTTGTTCATGAGCGCAAGGCCCATCGGACGGTCGCTGGTCAGCGGCGCCATACGGCGGCGTTGGTTGTTGAGGTTCAGCGCCTGAATTTCGATCATATAATCGACCAGCCTGTCGCGCATGACGGGATCGTCGAGCACAGGCTTGCCGCCGCGCTTCGCCGAACGCGCCATATCGATGACGCCCATGACGTCCATTTCCTTGACGAAATAACCGCCGACCGGATTAACCTTCGCGCCGCGTTCATACTCAAGCGTCTTCATCGCGACCATCCAGCCCTGCCCTTCTTCGCCAACAAGGCCTGACGCTGGAATGCGGGCATCGGTGAAAAAGCATTGGGTGAAGCCATATTCGCCCGTCAATTTCTTCAAGCGCCGCGTTTCAACGCCGGGGATCTTCATCGGCGCGAGGAAGAACGATAGCCCTGCATATTTGCTGGGCCCGTCATTCGATGTCCGCGCGAGCAGGATCATATAATCGGCGCGGTCGCCCAATGATGTCCAGATCTTCGAACCGTTGATGACATATTCATCACCATCGCGCACTGCCTTGGTCTGCGCACTGCCAAGGTCGGAGCCATGCTCTGGCTCCGAAAAGCCCTGACACCAGATTTCTTCTGCCGAGAGCATAGGCTTAATGAAGCGGCGCTTGTCCTCTTCGCGGCCAATGTCGAGCAGCAATGGACCCGTCCAGCCGTTCGCAATCGCGTTGAGCATGATCGGCGCGTCATGGCTTTTCATGATGCGTGTGGCGATCCGCTGATATTCGGGGTGCATGCCATGGCCGCCATATTCGGTGGGCCAAGACATGCCGAAATAGCCCGCCTCATAAACCTTGCGCTGCCAGTCACGCAGGAAATCGAACTGCTGATCGGTGGAAACTTCCATGAAGGTCAGCGGCAACATAAAGCCCGGGTCGCGGACCGTGTTTTCGGCGAACCACGCATCGCACTGCTTTTCGAAATCCGCTAATTCTTGGGGACTTGGTTTGCTCATGGCTGATTCCTCTCTCGCCTATTTAATTGCGCGATTAAAGAGGCGATTGCAACAGCGAAATCCTGCCTGTTCGTGGACGACTTAGCCCTTCTTGAACGGCGCCATTTCGCCCAGAAACTCTATCTGGCGTTCCATCGCCTGACTTTCGCGGGCAAGGAAATCGGCAACCGCGGA
Organism: Sphingorhabdus sp.; assembly: GCF_044354325.1. Lineage (GTDB taxonomy): Bacteria > Pseudomonadota > Alphaproteobacteria > Sphingomonadales > Sphingomonadaceae > Sphingorhabdus_B. Next base: position 6,604 of record NZ_JBILAF010000029.1, read on the forward strand.
ACGAAAGCCTGCATTGGCGATATAATGCGCCGAATATGTAGGCACAGCCTCATATCCGCGTGCCAGCTTATGCTCACCCTGCGCGCCCGCCTCAACGCGCGGCAAGCCATGCGCGATCGCGTAATCGATGGCCTGATAATAACATAATTCAAAATGCAGAAACGGCACGTCGCGGGTGCAGCCCCAATAGCGGCCATAGAGGCAATCCGGGCTGACAAAGTTCAGCGCACCTGCAATCGGCCGGTCGCCATCATAAGCGAGGAACAGCACGATGCTGTCCTTCATGCTTTCGCCAATAAGGTCGAAAAACGCGCGCGTCAGATAGGGCTGCCCCCATTTGCGCGCACCGGTATCTTGGTAAAATACCCAAAAGGCATCCCAGTCATCAGGCGTGATATCCGCGCCGCTGATTTGCGCAATGCGGACGGCGGATTGTGCAGCCGCACGCTCCTTGCGAATGGCCTTGCGCTTGCGTGACGACAATGCGGACAAGAAACCGTCAAAGTCTGCGTAATCGCGGTTTTGCCAATGAAATTGCGTGCCCATGCGCGTCAGCCACCCCGCCGCGCGAAACAACTCCAGCTCGCCCTCTTCGACAAAAGTTGCGTGCGCAGACGATAGGCCGTTCTGGTCCACGACCGCTTCGGCAGCGGCCAATATCGCTGGCGCAAGCGCGGGATCGCGCAACAACAATCGTGGCCCCGGCACGGGCGAGAAGGGCGCAGCAATCTGCAACTTGGGATAATATTGCCCGCCCGCCCGTTCAAACGCATCCGCCCAATGATGGTCGAACACATATTCGCCCTGGCTGTGGCTCTTAAGGTACGCAGGCAGCGCAGCGGCGGGAATGCCGTCCGCATCGCGGATCATGATCGGCGCAGGCGACCAGCCCGTGCCGGGGCCGACGCTACCCGATTCCTCCAACGCCGCCAAAAACGCGTGGCCCACAAACGGATTGCCCCGCGGGTTCAGCGCATCCCACTGGTCCGCGGGAATATCGCTGACCTTGCTCAAGAGTTCGGCGGTGACGCCGTCGGTCATTAAGCCGCGCGGACCTTTACCACGCAGTCGATTTCGACCGTTGCATCACGTGGCAATACGGGGACGGAGACGGCCGCACGTGCATGCTTGCCTGCGTCGCCGAACACGGCTTCCATCAGGTCCGATGCGCCATTGGCGGCTTCGGGTTGGTCGGTGAAGTCTGGGGTCGACGCGACAAAGACGCCCAGCTTGACGATGCGTTCCACGCGGTCGAGGTCGCCGCCAAGCGCTGCCTTCATCTGCGCGATCAGCATGATTCCGCACGCCTTGGCAGCCGCCTTACCCTCTTCCAGACTGCGCGTATCGCCGACTTTGCCGGTGACAACCTTGCCATCGACAAAGGGCAACTGACCCGAAATGAACAGCATCCCGTTTGCCTCGACTGCGGGCACATAGGATGCGACCGGCGCAGCGGGTGCGGGGAGGGTAATACCGAGCTCGGCCAATTTTGCTTCTATCATCATGCTACCTTTTCCAAACTGGGCGCTGGCGCATTCGCAACCAGCCGTTCCCTAATCCAAACTTCCGCGTCCGCCCAACGATCCAACCGCGCGTGCGCAGATTTCGAAGGCTTCACGCGATCCCACAGCAACGGCTCACCGACAAAATGCAGCCGCCAGACGTCGGGATGCTGTTCGCCAACGGACTCATGCTGATGCCCAAGATCGTCGACGAATACGGCGACGCTGGGGTTATATTCGGCCAAAATCCGGCCAAGTGCCTCGCCCTTGCCGCCTTGGTTGCAATAGACTGGCGCGTCGATGCCCACGGCCTTCAACTGCTCGGTCCGTGGCCCAGCGCGGTGATCGAGCAAATTGGTGAGGATAACAACATCGGCATGTTCGCGCAGCCGATTAAGGCTCTCAACAGCGCCGTCAATCGCTTGTTGGCGGTGCATTTCGGTATCGAAAAACCCGTTGAGCAGGTCCCAGACCATGCCGCGCTCGACAACGGTGCCATCATGCTTGTGGCGCAGCGCCTCACCCCAATCGCCGTGGACGAGGTCAAAATGGATATGATGCGCGTCGTCCAGCCAGTCGCGGAAGGGCACGATCATGTGCAACAGCACCTCATCGCAATCGGAAATTAGCAATGGCCTACTCATGCTTCTAACTCCTGCCGTGCCTGTACAAGTAATGCGGGTGAAACCCCAATGACCGCAGCGCACGCGATGAGGTCGGGCTCATAAGCCTCAAGAAAGGATAATATCGCCGCTTGCGTGCCGCGTTCGGTGATGGAGCTGCGCAACCCTTCGGGTGTCAGGCCGGTCAGCGACAAAAGCCGCTCCGCCCGTGCTTCTTCCATCAACGCCCAAGCCAAAGCCTGAAACGCCATACCCGATGCGTCTAACTTGCCATTTGTTTCATGCATGGCTTTCGCTTAAGCGAAGGCATCCACGAACGCAAAGCGGGAAAAGAGCGGTAATGTCGAAAAAGGTGATGATCGTTGAGGATAATGAGCTGAACCTCAAACTATTCACTGATTTGCTGCGCGCGCACCAGTTTGTTGTTGAGGGCGTGCGCGATGGGCGGCTGGCGCTGGAACAGGCGCGGACATTTGCGCCGGACCTCATCATCATGGACATTCAACTGCCGCATGTCAGCGGCATCGACCTGATTGAGGCGATGCAAAAGGATGCGGCGCTGTCGGCAATCCCCGTGCTCGCCGTGACCGCTTATGCCGGCAAGGGTGACGAGGACCGGATCATGGCCGCAGGCGCAAAAGGCTATCTGTCAAAGCCGGTGTCCGTGATGACATTTCTGGAGGCGGTGCGGGGGATAATTGGATAACCGAACCCAACCACGTGCGGGCAATGCGTGAACCAAAAAGGGCGCCCGAGGCGCCCTGATCGATAGCTTATTCAAGCAGCGCGTTGGCTTACTTGATTTTAGCTTCCTTGAACTCGACATGCTTGCGCACAACGGGGTCGTATTTACGGAACGTCATCTTTTCAGTGATGTTGCGTGGATTTTTCTTGGTCACGTAGAAGAAACCTGTGTCAGCGGTGCTGAGCAGCTTGATCTTGATCGTGGCTGGCTTCGCCATGGCCCATTCCTTTTGTTCAAATAATGTCGCAAAAAACTGCGCAGGGTTTGGCCGCGCTGTTCACAGACGCGGGCCTTTGCTGGTTTGGCGGGTGAAAGTCAAGCCCGTAACCCCAAATCAGACGTCAAAGCGGGCCAATGCCCCCTGAATCGTCACGCTGCACTGGTTTCAGCATCTTCGTTTTGCCGTGTCGCCGCGTTTTCGGATGCTGGAGCGCGCTCAACATAGCCCGCGTTGATTGTCAAAACAAAGGCGATTCGCGGCGCAGCTCAGTCCGGCAGTCGCACGCATCCCATTTTGATCATGATGTGCTAGGGCAGAAAATATGGACACTGCTTTTACGACCTTCCTGTCTGTTTTCCTCGCCGAGATGGGCGACCGGACACAGATCCTCGCTGCCGTGCTCGCGCTGCGGTATCGCAACAATACCGCGATTCTCGGCGGACTCGCCTGTGCCACTTTGCTCAATTGCGGCATTTCGGCAGCGGGCGGATCGGTAATCGATAGTTGGATAAGCGCGCGGTCCGTTCAGATGTTCGCTGGCCTTGCCTATATCTTTGCGGGTGCTGGCATGCTGCTGTGGCGGCGCAATGTCGACCCGTTATCAGGGTTGAAAACCCCTGCGTTTCTGACCGCATTCTTCGGCCTGTTTATCCTGGAATTTGGCGACAAGAGCCAGTTCATCATCGCCGCGCAAAGTGCCCGCACGCCTTATTGGGGCATGGCAGCGGTCGGCGGGTTTGTCGGCATCATGGCCGCCACGGTGCCCGCGGTCATCCTGCGCGCGCGCCTTGGCCAGATTGTGCCGTTGAAACCCATAAGGTGGGTCTCTGGCGCATTGTTGCTGGGATCGGGCTTTGTATTGGCCACGCAGGCCAATGGCATCAGCTAATTGCCGCTGCCGCAAGCGCGGGTGCTGTAAATAGCGCGCGTCGTTCCTATATTATGTTCTCCCCCCCCCGAATGATGGAGAACTGCCATGGCACATGGTGACAATAGCAAAAAAGCGCTGGCCGATGCGTTGAATGGCCTGCTGGCCGATTATTATGCGCTCTACCTCAAGACCAAGAATTTCCATTGGCATGTGACCGGTCCGCATTTTCGCGAATATCATCTGCTGTTTGATGATCAGGCGACGGAATTGATCGCAACGACCGATCTTGTCGCCGAACGCGTGCGCAAGCTGGGTCAGGATACGCTGACGTCCATTGGCGCGATCGCCGCCAAGCAGCGGATCAATGACCATGATTCGACGTCGACCGATGCACCCAAGATGCTGAAGGAACTGCACGCCGACAATGAGACGCTGATTAAGGCATTGAAAGACGCAAAGGACCTTGCGGATAAAGCCGGCGACAATGCGACCGATGGCCTGCTGGACGATTGGACGGACCAGGCCGAACAGCGCGCCTGGTTCCTGGCCGCGACAATCGGCAAGGCATGATAGACACAAAAAAGGCGGGCGAAGCGTTGTGCTTCACCCGCCTTTTTGAAATTCTAAAGCGCGCTTATTCGGAAAGCGGGCCCAAGTTCGTGGCCGAATATTTGCCGCGACGATCGATTTCGATGTCAAACGCCAAACGGTCGCCCTGAGTCACTTGACCCATGCCCGAACGTTCAAGCGCAGAAATGTGCACGAACACATCTTCGCCGCCATCATCACGCTGCACAAAACCAAAACCCTTCATGTCGTTGAAGAATTTGACGGTTCCATTGGCACGTTCGCCAGTCGATTCGCGCTGCGGACCACGTGGTGCCGAATCACGGTCACCACCGCGGAAGCCACCACGGTCATCGCCACGCGGCGCGCGGTCACGATCAAATGCTGGACGGTCCGGACGCGGTGCGCGCTCGGTCACTTCCATTGGCTCACCATCGATGACGAGGTCCGTTGCCGAAACCTTGCCGCCACGCTCAACGAGCGAGAATTCGAGCGGCTGGCCTTCGGCGAGACCCGTCAGGCCAGCTTGCTCAACCGCGCTGATGTGTACGAACACATCATCGGGACGACCATCGACCTGAATGAAGCCAAAGCCCTTTTGACCATTGAAAAACTTAACAATTCCTTTGCCGGAACCGATGACTTGCGCTGGCATTGGTGGGCCGCCTGGGCCACGCCGAGGTGCACCGAAGCCACCGCCGCCGCCGCTATTTCCGCCGCCGTAACCGCCACCTGAGCGGCCGCCGCCGAAATCACTTTGATAGGGGGACGGTGCGCGATAACCGTCATAGCTTTCATCACCGAAACCATCTCTTTTGTCCCGGCCTTTGCCAGCACGCTTGCGATCAAAACCCATAACTTCTTACTTGCCTTCTCATCGCCCAGAACCACTATGTTATGCAGTCGAGGGCGACTGTACTGCACGTCACAAGCGCAGCCGTTGGTGATTGCGCAAGCATTTTGTATATCGCATTAAAAGGTTACGCGATAGCTAATATTGCGGCCGAAAATCGCAGGGCGCCAACTGCAGTTTCATTTGCCTTGCACGGTCCGGTGGGGCAAGGGGCTAGCATGAGCGTTTATTTACACGAAGAAGACCTTCCCGCAGGCGTGCTGGCCGATGGCCCCGTCGCCGTAGACACCGAAACCATGGGGCTCATCACCCCGCGTGACAGGCTGTGCTTGCTGCAGATTTCCGACGGACGCGGCGATGAACATCTTGTGCGTTTTGGCCGCAACAGTGACTTTTCTGCACCAAATTTGCGTGCCGTACTGGCCGATCCCGCCCGTTTGAAGCTGTTCCATTATGCCCGATTCGATTTGGCAGCGATTTCGCATTATTTGAACGTCGTCGCGACGCCGTTATTCTGTACCAAAATCGCCTCGCGCCTTGTCCGGACCTATACCGACCGTCACGGGCTAAAGGAATTGGTGAAGGAAATGCTGTCGACAGACATTTCCAAGCAGCAACAGTCAAGCGACTGGGGCGGTCCCATATTGTCCGAAGCGCAAAAAGATTATGCCGCCAGCGACGTGCGCTATCTGCACCGCCTGCATGCCGAATTTGTCGTGCGCTTGGAACGTGAAGGCCGCACTGGCTTGGCTCAGGCGTGCTTTGACTTTCTGCCGCACCGTGCGAACCTCGATCTGTCTGGCTGGCCAGAGACCGATATATTCGGGCACAGTTAAGGTTTAATCGGGTTAGAGACATCACATGTCCGCACAGGCCGATCTTGAACGCAGTTATCGTCAACGCTGGGCATTGCCCGGCGGACGGCATGACCGCCTTATCCGCGCGATGCGTGTTGTCTTGCCGAGCATCATCGGTTTGCTTGTAGCCATATTGGCGTTCAGCCCATTTACCGGGCAGCAGGAACTCAGCTTTGTCCTGAACAAAGACGAAGTAAATCTGTCGCGCGAACGGTTGCGCGTTGTTGAGGCACTCTATCGCGGCGAAGACAGCAAAGGCCGGCCCTTTTCGCTGCGCGCGGGTAGTGCAGTCCAGAAGACATCGGCACAACCTGTTCTCGACATGACATCATTGTCGGGCCGAATATCATTGCAGGACGGGCCAGCCTCCATCATCGCACAGCGCGGCAGCTATGACCTTGGCAAGGAAACCATGCGCGTGACGGGCCCGTTGGCGGTTGAATCGCCGGGCTATGACATGGTGGCCAGCAATGTGGAGCTGTCGTTGAAAGACCGGACGATGCAGAGTTTTGGGCCAGTGAGCGGCCGCACAAAGGTCGGGACCTTCCATGCCGGACGATTGCGCGCTGACCTCGATACGCGCATTATCCGGCTAGATGGCGGCGTTCGTTTGCGTATCGACCAGAATGCGATTAAGTGAGGCCATCATGAGTAAAGCTTCTATCTCCTTTGGACTGGCCGCCGCATTTGCGGGCATCATGATGCTGTCTTCGGCGTCGACCGCGCAGGGTATTCGTAACCATAACACCAACGCACCAGTCGTTTTCGATGCTGGATCCTCGGAACTGCAAGACCGCGCAGACCGCGTCGTTCTTGCTGGCGGCGTAACTGCAACGCAGGCGGGCCTTACGCTCAAGGCAAATCGGATTACGGCCGCTTACACAAGCAAGGGCGGCGTGGACGTAAATCGTCTGGACGCCACAGGCGGCGTGACCATTACCAAAGATGATCTGCGCGTAACCAGCAGCTCGGCCATATATGATTTGGACTCCAGCTTGATCACGCTGATTGGCAATGTGAATCTGGTGCAAGGCAGCAACCGGCTAAACGGCGGCAGGCTTGTCATCGATCTCAATTCCGGCCGATCAACCCTCAATGCCGGTGGTCCAGCCAATACAACCAATTCGGGCGGCCGCGTTACCGGTTCGTTTAGCGTTCCACAGCGCAAAAATTAGGGGGTAACCCCAAACAGCCCCTAAAACGGGGCAGCATAAATCATGCCAATTGCAAAATGGGTCAGCATTCATTAGCTGTCTGTTGGATATCAACGGCAAAATCGCGGGCGAAATTTGGATATGGATAGCATGACTGCAACTTCTCCCGCTGCGGATGCGACGACGCAGGACGGCGTGCAGTCCGGACTGGGTGTCGTTTCCATCGCCAAAAGCTATGACAAGCGCGCGGTATTGACCGATGTGTCGCTCTCGGTTGCTAAGGGCGAAGTGGTGGGTCTGCTTGGCCCCAATGGCGCGGGTAAAACCACCTGCTTTTATTCCATCATGGGGCTGGTAAAGCCCGATAGCGGACGCATCACCTTGGATGGTGCGGACATCACCAACCTGCCGATGTACCGCCGCGCGATTTTGGGCTTGGGCTATTTGCCGCAAGAAACATCAATTTTCCGCGGCATGACCGTTGAACAAAATATCAGCGCCGTTCTGGAAATGGCAGAACCTGATGCAGACGCGCGCAACGAGCGGTTGGAAAAATTGCTTGGCGAATTTGGCCTCACCCGGTTGCGCAGTGCGCCCGCCATGGCACTTTCGGGCGGCGAGCGGCGGCGCTGCGAAATTGCCCGCGCGCTGGCGGCCAATCCGTCGATCATGTTGCTCGATGAACCTTTTGCCGGAATCGACCCGATATCCATTTCCGATATTCGCGATCTGGTGAAAGAATTGAAAACCCGCGGTATCGGCGTGCTGATTACCGATCATAATGTGCGCGAAACGCTCGATATCGTTGACCGCGCCTGCATCATTTATGGTGGGCAGGTTCTGTTCGCAGGGTCGCCCGAGGCGTTGGTCGCTGATCCCAATGTGCGCCGCCTGTATCTCGGCGAGAGTTTTGCAATGTGATTTGCGGCGATGACGGAACCATAACGTCATGGCATTAGCACCCCGTCTCGATCTTCGCCAAAGCCAGTCGCTGGTGATGACACCGCAACTGCAGCAGGCGATTAAACTGCTGGCATTGTCGTCGCTCGAAATTGAAGCGTTCATCGCGGAAGAGGTGGAGCGCAATCCGGTTTTGGAAACAGGCAGCAGCGACGCTGCCCCTGATGTGCCGACTGAGGATTTCGCACCCGCTTTGGACGACAGTCGCGAGCGGGCCAGTGACGACCTGCTCAGTGGCGATGGCCAAGGCACATCGGACGCGCTGGATGTCGATTTAAGCGCGGAAACATTCCACCATGACACCCCATCGGACAGTGTGGGCGGGGCCGATGGCATGCTTGGTCTTTCGGGCAGCGCAGCGCCCGGCGGCTTTGACGCCGACGGCCCTGATTTCGACAGCTTTGCCGCGCGCGATATCAGCCTGCGGGAACATTTGATGGCGCAGGCAGGTTCCAGCCTTTCCGGACGGCAGCTGTTTCTGGTCCAACAGATTATCGAACATATCGAACCCACGGGCTATGTTGGCGAAGACCTGATGGCGACGGCGCACAGGCTTGGCGTTCCCATGGCGGAAATGGAGGCGGCACTTTCGGACCTCCAGCGATTCGATCCAACCGGCGTTGGCGCGCGCAACCTGTCGGAATGCCTTGCCATTCAAGCGCGCGAGGCAGATCGATATGACCCCTGCATGGCCAAGCTTATCGACAATCTCGACTTGGTGGCAAAGGGTGCGTTTGACCAGCTTAAGCGCATGTGCCGCGTCGATGACGAAGACCTGCGCGATATGTTGATAGAACTGCGCGGCTATGATCCAAAGCCCGGCTGCCGGTTCGAAAGCGACGATATGCTGGCGGTCACGCCCGACATATTCATCACGCCGCGCGGCGAAGGCTGGGCCATCGAACTGAACAGCGCCAACCTGCCCCGCATTCTCATCAACCGCAGCTATGTTGCCGAGCTTGGGCAAGACAAAGCCACAAAGGCGTGGCTCAGCGATTGCATGGCGGACGCGAATTGGCTCATCAAAGCCATGGATCAAAGACAGCGCACCATCGTCAAGGTCGCCACCGAGATTGTGAAGCAACAGGACGGCTTTTTTCGCAAGGGCGTCGCCCATTTGCGGCCACTCACGCTGCGGCAAGTGGCCGATGCCATCGACATGCATGAATCCACCGTCAGCCGGGTGACGAGCAACAAATATCTGCATTGCGGACGCGGTCTGTTTGATCTCAAATATTTCTTCTCATCGGGCGTTCAATCCGCCGACGGAGAGGGCGCGTCGGCTGAGGCCGTCAAAAGCCACATCAAATCCCTGATTGATGCCGAGGGTGAAAAGATACTGTCCGATGACACGCTGGTCGATTTGTTGACGGCAAAAGGCTTCGACATTGCCCGCCGCACCGTTGCGAAATATCGCGAAGCTATGGGTATCGGATCGTCCGTGCAACGACGGCGGCAAAAGAAAATGGGCCGCTAATCAAGCCGCCATATCTGAACGCGCCAATGTTTCGCGGTCGATAAGAATGTGCTCCGCCAATATATGGTCGCTGACCTTATCCACGTCGATTGCAGCAACAGGGTCAGACATCGGCACGAGCGTAGCAACAAGGCCAAGGCGTTTGCCCGCAATGGTCAACGCCTGCCGCAATCCAATCGTGCGGGTCAGCGCGCGCAGGGCCAGCCGCACCCCGAAGTGCATGAACAGACGCCATGCTTTCTTGCGGTCCTGTTCGGCCTCTGCCCATAAATCGAGTGCGAATGCGGACTTGGGGCTCATCAATGCAAAGAGATTTGCACCGGACCACGCGCCGTCCGAAAAACGCAACCATGTGCGTTTCGCGTCGGGAAACCGCGCCAGCATTGTCTTGCGCTCCACCATCGCAATGGCAACGTCGCCATCGGCTTTGCCCAGAAATTCGGCGATCATATCAACGGTTAACAAGGGGTGGTCCGCGGTGGTCACCAATATCGGGGACGAAAATACTAACGCATCCACCTGCCGTTTGATACTCAGCGATATGCTGCTCAGGCTTTCGACCAGCGCCGCGCCGCCTGCGGCATCGACCGCGGAACGCAGCGCGTCGGGTTCCTGACATAGGACAATGATTTCACCGATAAGCGGCGACGCACGCAGCGTCCGCACGACATGGCTAACCATCGGTTCGCCGCGCACGGGCACCAAAGCTTTCAGCTTCAGCCCGAAATGCTGTGCAAACATATCCGTACCAGGCCTTTGCCCGGCAAGGACGATGCAGGTCCATTGCGCTTGCAAACAGCTTCTCCTAAACGCGTCCAAATCGGGAGGCACGCCAACGCATTTGGCATACCTTGGGGTGGGGCTTGGCGACCAAATATGAATATTGCAATATATGATCTCGACAAGACCATAACCCGTCGCCCGACCTTTACCCATTTTCTGCTATTTTATGCCCGGCGGACCACGCCCATTCGGCTGGCATTGCTGCCGGTCTGGATCGCGGCGATGCTGGGATATAAGCTTCGCCTATATGGGCGCAAACCCCTGAAACAATTTGGCATCGCGATGTTTATCGGGCGCCAAATCTGTCCGGACATTTTGCCCAATATCGTCGCCGATTTTACCGAACAGCTTGTGCGCGAAGGCCTTCAGCCGGGGGCCGTTGCACGCATAGACGCCGATCGCGCGCGCGGGGCGTTGCTGGTGATGGCAACGGCGGCACCCCATTTTTATGCCGGCAACATCGGCGCCAAAATTGGTTTTGATGCGGTTATTGCGACGCGTCATATCGGCGAAGCAGACGGCCAATTGATGCACCGCATCGACGGCGAGAATTGCTACGCCGCAGAAAAATTGCGCCGCGTGCAGGAATGGCTGTCGCAACAGGGCATTAACCGCCAAGATGCGCATATCCGTTTTTATTCGGACGATCTGAGCGACCGGCCCACTTTAGACTTCGCAGACGAAGGCTATGCGGTGAACCCGTCCAAACGCTTTATGAAGGCGGCTGCCGAGGCCAATTGGGGCGTGCTCGATTTCCGCAGCGCATAGGCGCCCGCTTCAGCCAGCTAAGCTCTCAATATATCGACCCAAAGCCTCCGCACCGCGTTCCGACGCGGGGCGCGGGTCGCTTTGGTCGGCGGTGTAGGCCATGCGCTGCTCTTGGGCTTTGCGATATTGGGCGGCAATCTGCGCATGGTCGGGCAATAATGCTATTAATTGCTTGGCCGTGCGGACAACCGGACCGTTGTTCCAGAAATCATATTCTGGCGGCGCGCCGGGCACCGCCGCACTGTGCGTATCGATGAAAAAACAGGCGCGCGGGCGATGCAGAAATTCATACACCTGGCTTGAAACATCGCCAATATAGACATCTGCGGACAGGGTATAGCTCATGTCAAACAGGCGCGCGCTATCCACATCGATCCTGATATTCGGGGCATCATAATATTTGGGATCAATGTCTGGCCGCGTGCGGGTGACGCGATATTCGGGCGAAATATGCACCTTTTTGTAAAATAGCATCACATGCGGCGCAAAGATCAGATTGTAACGGTCCGCATTCTGGTAAAAAAATTCCAATATGTCGGTCCCGTGATCGAACCAGCTGGACATATGGGGATCGAAATGCGGGTTATATAAAAAGGTCGGCTTGCCGTTGTCGAAAAATGTTTCGGGGGTGCGCCCCCGCAAAATGTCGAACTTTGGGTAACCGATGATCCGGCAGCGTTCGGGCGTGGAAACGCCAGCATCCACCATCTGGTCCACAACCTTTTGTCCGCTGACCATCAAGAGGTCAAATTCCCGGAATGCAGGGTGAAAAGATACATTCCGGTCCCCCGCCCCATGGGGCACACAGACAAAGGCTGGGCAATGTTTGCGGCTGCGAAATTTGGTCCAATGGCGTTTGAGGGTAAGGCATGTGCGTTCCGTCGACACGATGGCGACGGATTTTCGTAAGAACGCATTATGCCAATATAAACGCAGG
>NZ_JBILAF010000008.1:0-35778 GCF_044354325.1 Sphingorhabdus sp.
ATCCGGTGAACGGGCACGATCCGGTTCAGGCCGTTTGTGATCGTCTTGAGCCATTCGGGTAACGCCAGCGACCGCCAATGCAAGGCAGCAATCTGTTCGGGCGTCAGCAGCCTTTCGACCTCTTTGCGCGTAACGTCACTGCCAAAGGCAACAATCGCCCGGAAGGATTTTTCACGTAACGCGAATGCGCCGGCTATCCCCGCCAAGTGCGCCACTTGGTGGCCTGCGTCATGGTTGAACAGGAAAATGACGTCCGATTTGACGGAGGCCGCAGCCTTCTTGTGTCGTGGATTATTCATACAAAGCGGCATCTATCGCCATTGATAGATTTTTGCGACCAGTTTGCGGCGCGTTCAATTTTTTACCTGCACATCATGACATGGCTTTGATTAACGGCGGAAGTGCACTAGTCCCGCATACGGATTGGGGGTCTGGCGTAATGGCTGAACAGAAACGGGGGAGTGGGCGGCGCATTTTGCAATCGGGCGCTTGGCTGTTCTTGCCAAAGACCACCTCTGCGGTGCTCAGCCTCATTTACCTTGCCGTTTCGACCCAAAGCTTGGGTGCGGCAGAATTTGGCAAATTCATGCTGATCTTCAGCTTTGCCCAAACAATATCCAGCTTCACATCATTCCAGACGTGGCAAATATTGATCCGCTATGGCACGACATTGGTGCACACAAAGTCCGATCAAAAGCTGGCCGAACTCACATGGTTTTGCCTGATCCTTGATATAATCGGCGCATTGCTGGCGTTTCTGGTTGCGATAGTCGGCGCATGGGCGCTTGCATACAACCAAGGCTGGAGTGACTCAGAGGCAATCGCCGTGGTCGGCTTCACGACCCTTTTGGTGCTGTCCGCCCGTTCGACACCGACAGGGCTGCTGCGCATCAACGACCGCTTTGGCGACGCCGCCATTCCCGACATGCTGGTGCCTATCATCCGCCTTATCGGCACTGGTGTATTGGTGCTGACACAGCCTACGGCATGGGGGTTCCTCGCGGTGTGGCTATTGTCCGAAATGGTGCCAACTATATGGGTTTGGGGGAATGTTTTGCGCCGGCTTAAATTGCCGCTGCGGCTCAACAGTATGCCAACGCTGCGCGGCTTTCAGGAAAGCTTCCCCGGCATTACAAAATTCGCGTTGTGGTCCAATATGGGATCCAGCTTTAAGCTAACCAGCCAGCAAATGGTTGCGGTGGTCGTCGGCTTTTCCGTTGGTGCAGCGGCGGCTGGATTTTTCCGGCTTGGCTATCAATTGGGTCAGGTCTTTGCCCGTGTCGGCGACGCCATATCGATGGCTATATTTACCGAATATGCCCGCGTTGCGCACACCGTCGACGCCAAAGATGCCAGCAATTTGCTCAGCCGCATGATTAAAGTGTCCGGCGTTGCGGCGGTGCTCGTATTGGCGATTGTTGGCTTCACCGGAAAACCGGCCTTGATGTGGATATTTGGCGCAGAGTTTGTCGCCGCTTATCCGTTGGTATTGATCTTGGGCACAGCCACCGCCGTGCAATTTGCCACATTGGGGTTGGAGCCTGCACTGCTCACCGCGGGCAAGGCTGGCCGGGTGATGCTGTGCAGCCTTGCTGGTGCTATTGTCGTGGTGCTTATGATGATCTGGCTTATGCCCATTTATGCCGAGGTTGGTGCAGCATTCGCGATGTTAGGCGCAGCTATGGTCAACGCCGCGCTGCTGGTCATTTCCTATCGGCAAAAGATAGTTGCACCAAAAACCACAGACGCGGCTTAACGCGGTTCGTGCGCCTTTATGAAGGTCGTAACATCGGTAATGACAGGCGCCTTGTTCCGGAAGGGCCGTGCGACCGCCATGATGATGTCGGAATGGCCAACATCGGGATAAATTTTCAGCTGCTGTTTCCCACCCAGCGCGGCAATCCGTTCCGACAGGACCTTGCTGTTGCGTGGTTTCACCACAGTGTCCTTGTCCCCCGTCAGCAACAACAATGGCGGCGCATCGGCGCGCGCATATGTAATAGGCTGGGTCTCGGTTAAGTCGGGCCAATGGCCAAAGGCAATTTTCGATGACTCGGTGGTGAACGGCAAGAAATCATAAGGGCCGGCTAGCCCGATCACGCCTTTAATAACGTCCGTCCCAAGGCCCTGCGCCTTCAAATAGCGCGGATCAAGCGCCGTCATCATCGCGATATGCGCGCCAGCGCTGTGTCCCATCAGGAAAATGTTGTCTTTGTTGCCCTGATGCTTGGCGATATTTGCGTGCACCCACGCAATGGCCTCCGCTGTGTCGTCCACAAATGCGGGGAAGCGAACCTTTGGTGATTTGCGATAATCGGCAATGACGGTGACATATCCGCGCGATGCAAAGGCACGACCCAAAAAGCCATAGCCTTCCCGCTCACCATCGCGCCACGAACCACCATGAAAGAAGATGAGGACGGGGTACGGCGCGGATGCAGCGCCTTCAGGCGCATAGATATCCAGCTTCTGCCGCGCGTCGGTTCCGTAAGCGATCGCCGTCACAGGCGCTCCATCAAACTCGGCCGCCCCGGGCGCCCACCGGTCGGCAAAATCGAGCTTTTGTGGATCGCTCTTGTTCCAGAGCCATAAGCCGGAACCAACAAGCGCAAGGAGCAAAGCCATGAGGATATATTTGATCATTCGCGCTATGTGCCGGTTAACGCGCTGTTGAACAACGAAAAAAGGCGGCCCCAACGGAGCCGCCCCTTCCTAACAGTCCGCAAGGGTGAACCCTTGCGTTTCTGAATATTCTTAACGCTTCGAGAACTGGAAGCTCTTACGCGCCTTGGCCTTGCCGTATTTCTTACGCTCGACAACGCGGCTGTCGCGGGTCAGGAAGCCTTCCGACTTCACAGCGCTACGCAGCAGTGGCTCATATTTCGACAGTGCCTGAGCGATGCCATGCTTGACCGCGCCAGCCTGACCCGAAAGACCACCGCCCTTGACGGTTGCGATGACGTCATATTGGCCCGTACGCTCGGTGACACCGAACGGCTGGTTGATGACGAGACGCAGCGAAGGACGTGCGAAGTAAACTTCCTGATCACGGCCATTGACGACAATCTTGCCGGTGCCTGGCTTCAACCAAACGCGTGCAACCGCGTCCTTACGACGGCCAGTTGCATAAGCGCGACCTTGCGCATCAATTTCCTGTTCGCGAACGACAGCAGCAATCTGAGCTGGTGCCTGAACGTCGGCGCCCAGGGTTTCGAGATCAGCGAGCGAATTTGCAGTTTCAGACATTATGCACCCACCTTGTTCTTGCGGTTCATAGAAGCGACGTCGAGCGTCGTTGGCTGTTGGCCGGCATGCGGATGCTCGGTACCATTATACAGATGCAGCGCGCGCATTTGGGCACGACCCAAAGGACCGCGTGGAACCATGCGCTCAACGGCCTTTTCAAGGACGCGCTCAGGGAACTTGCTATCAAGTACCTTACCCGCAGTGATGCCCTTGATCCCGCCGATGTAACCGGTGTGGCGATAGTAAACCTTGTCGGTCAGCTTCTTGCCGGTGAACTTCACCTTGTCCGCATTGATGACGACAACATGGTCGCCGCAATCAACGTGCGGGGTGTAGCTTGGCTTGGTCTTACCACGCAGGATGTTGGCGATAAGGCTGGCAACACGGCCAACAACCAAACCTTCTGCGTCAATGAGGATCCACGATTTCTCGACGTCCTGTGGACGGATCGATTTCGTAACTCTGGATAGCGTTTTCATCGCTAATCGCACCTTTCGAAATTTTAGTGTTGCACAGAATCACAAAGGATCCTGCACGCGAAGCTGTGCCAATGGCGATGAACCGGCCAATAGTCAAGCAAAAGCAAGGGTTTTACGACGGGTATAATAATACCCGTCGGCGTTTAGGCGGTATCACGCCCCAAGACATGCGCGCCCCAGACCGTTGCCGCAACCAAAAGGGCGCCGACCGCCTGATGCGAAACGGCAAGGACGATGTTGACCCCCGTCATCACGGTCGCAATGCCCAGCAGCATCTGGATACCGAAGGCGCTATGGATCGCCGCAGAAGCCCCACGAACGCCCGCTTTCTTGACCCGCCGTGCCATCAGGATCAGCGCAATCACCGCGACCCACGCCCACCAGCGGTGGACGAAATGGGTGAGATAGGGGTCATTCACCAAGGCGTAAAATGCGCCGTTGGCGGTATCGACGCCATCTGGATAGAAACGGTCGTTCATCAATGGCCATGTGTTGGCACCATATCCGGCATTCAACCCGGCAACCCACGCGCCGAAGAGCAATTGGATAAACAATATCGCCAAGATGCTGCCCGTAAAGCCTGTGATACGCGCGGGCTTTGCCGATGGATTTTTTGTCAGCTCCTTTAAATCAAGCGCAGTCCAAACAAGGCCGCCCAAGATTGTGAGGGCCGTCAAAAGATGGACGGCAAGCCGGTAGTGGCTGACATCGGTGCGCGCAGAAAGGCCCGATGACACCATCCACCAGCCAATGGTCCCTTGCAGACCACCAAGCGCAAGCAAAGCAAGCAGGCGCGGCTTATAGCCGCTTGGGATCGCCTGCTTGATCCAGAACCACGCCAGCGGCAGCGCAAATGCCAATCCGATGACGCGTCCCAACAAGCGGTGGACCCATTCCCAGAAATAGATGAATTTGAACTCCGCCAGCGTCATGCCAGCCGGACCGTTAATCTCGGTATATTCAGGGATTTGTTTGTACTTTTCGAATTCGGAGAGCCAGCTCGCCTCGTTCAACGGTGGCAAGGTGCCCGTGATGGGTTTCCATTCGGTAATCGACAGGCCCGATTCGGTCAGACGCGTAATTCCGCCCACAACGACGATCGCGAAGACGAGAACCGCCACGCTCATAAGCCATGTAATCAGCGCCTGAGGGCGCGATGGGCACGGATTGGCTGCGGTGTCAGAATGCGGAGCTTTGTTCATAAGCCGCGATATGCCCCTGATTTCAGCAAGCTGCAAGCGGACAGAGGTTGCAAAAATGGTCATAATGGCTGCAATTTATGCGATGTAATGTTGTAACGTCTAACGAATCGGTGTAGTGCGACCGCAATGACGCAGGCATGGAAAAAATGGCGATGGGACGGGCTTGGCTTAAGCATTGCCGGCCTGTGCCTTGTGCATTGCCTTGTCACCACGCTTTTGCTCGCGTTTCTGGCATCGGCGAGCGGTGTTTTGCTCAACTCGGTCATTCATGAAACTGGCCTGTTTCTGGCCATTCTCTTCGGCGTGCTGGCACTTGGTAAGGGCTTTTGGGATCATGGACTGTTTACGCCAGCTATCGTTGGCGCAGCCGGCATCGGCATGATGGCGGGCGCATTGACGCTACCACATGGATTGATGGAGATCGTCTGGACCGTCCTTGGCGTCATCTGCCTCGCGTTAGGACATTTCCTGAACCACCGCGCATCTGCCTGACGGGCAATTGACCGGCTGGCTGTCAAAGCCTACATCACCATCATGGCAGTTCATCATCATCACGAGCATGCAGGCGCATCGCTTGCCGAAGCCGCCGAGTCGGCGTTGGTCGAGGCGGGCGAGCAATGGACCGATATGCGTGCGGATATCTTCGCCGTGCTCGCCACATTTGAAAAACCCGCATCGGCCTACGACATCGCTGATCTCGTTTCGCAAAAGCGCGGTAAGCGCGTTGCACCCAACAGCGTGTACCGGATACTCGATCTGTTCGTGACCACCAACCTTGCGCGCCGCGTCGAAAGCGCGAACGCCTATCTTGCAAATTCGCATCCCGGATGTTTGCATGATTGCATTTTCCTGATCTGCGACAGCTGCGGCACGGCCACACATATTGATGACGACACACTGACCATGAACGTTCGCGCAGCGGCCGAACATGCCGGTTTTGCTGAGGTTCGCCCCGTGATCGAAGTCCGCGGAAAATGCGCCGATTGCGGGTAGCGCTGGCGCAATTACCCGTTCGACACCCCGATAAAAGGCCGCTAAGCTGACGTCATGACACATAACCCAGACACGCCGTTACTCGACACGGTTAAAGTGCCCTCGGACCTTCGCAATCTTGCCGCGTCGCAGCTTCGCCAGCTCGCGGATGAATTGCGCGCTGAAACCATATCTGCAGTTTCCGTGACGGGCGGCCATTTGGGCGCTGGCTTGGGCGTCGTCGAACTGACGACCGCTATCCATTATGTCTTCAACACGCCCGATGACCGTTTGGTCTGGGACGTTGGCCACCAATGCTATCCGCACAAGATCCTGACGGGTCGCCGCGACCGCATTCGCACTTTGCGCACAGGCGGGGGCCTTTCGGGCTTCACCAAGCGCAGCGAAAGCGAATATGATCCGTTCGGCGCGGCACATAGCTCCACCTCTATTTCGGCCGCCTTGGGTTTTGCCGTCGCCAACAAGATTGCGGGCAAACCCGGCAAAGCGATTGCCGTCATTGGTGATGGTTCGATGTCGGCCGGCATGGCTTATGAGGCGATGAACAACGCCCAAGCCGCGGGCAACCGTCTGGTCGTCATCCTGAATGACAATGACATGTCGATCGCACCGCCCGTTGGCGGTCTGTCGGCTTATTTGTCGCGTCTGGTGTCCTCCAGCGAATATCTCGGCCTGCGCAGCCTTGCGAGCAAAGTCGCCAAAAAGCTTTCGCGCCGCATCTATTCGGCTGCGTCAAAGGCGGAAGAATTCGCGCGTGGCATGGCGATGGGCGGCACCTTGTTCGAAGAACTTGGCTTTTATTATGTCGGCCCCATCGACGGCCATAATCTCGACCAGCTTATCCCCGTCCTCGAAAATGTCCGCGACAATGCCGAAGGCCCCGTGCTGATCCATGTCGTTACGCAAAAGGGCAAAGGTTACGCCCCTGCCGAAGCGTCAGCTGACAAATATCATGGCGTCGTCAAATTCGACGTGGTCACGGGTAAGCAGGACAAGGGCCCCGGTGGCGGCCCGCCCGCTTATCAAAATGTCTTCGGTGAAACGCTGGCCAAGCTCGCCGAAACCGATCCCAAGATTTGCGCGATAACCGCCGCAATGCCCGGCGGCACCGGCGTCGACAAATTCTCTGCCGCGCACCCCGAACGGGCGTTCGATGTCGGCATCGCGGAACAACATGCCGTCACCTTTGCGGCTGGACTTGCGGCACAGGGGATGCGCCCCTTCTGCGCGATTTACTCCACCTTCCTGCAACGCGCCTATGACCAAGTCGTGCACGACGTCGCGATCCAGAATCTGCCGGTACGCTTCGCCATTGACCGCGCTGGCCTCGTCGGCGCCGATGGCAGCACGCACGCGGGTTCGTTCGACATTACCTATTTGGCGACCTTGCCCAATATGGTCGTCATGTCGCCTGCTGATGAGGCAGAACTGGTCCACATGACCTACACCGCCGCCCTGCACGACAGCGGGCCCATCGCGTTCCGCTATCCGCGCGGCAATGGCACGGGCGTTGCGATGCCCGACGTGCCGCAGCAGTTGGAAATCGGCAAAGGCCGGATCATCCGCGAAGGCAAGAAGGTTGCGATTCTCTCACTCGGCACGCGCTTGGCCGAAGCGATGAAGGCGGCAGAAACGCTGGATGCCAAGGGCCTGAGTACCACCGTCGCCGACTTGCGCTTTGCAAAGCCACTTGATGAAAAAATGATCCGCCATCTAATCGCCACGCATGAAGTTGTCGTGACGGTCGAAGAGGCATCCGTGGGCGGCCTTGGCGCGCATGTTCTGACACTCGCCAGCGACGCTGGCTTGATGGACGCTGGTCTAAAAATCCGCACGATGCGCTTGCCGGACATGTTCCAGGAACATGACAGCCCGCAAAAGCAATATGACGAAGCCGGCCTGAATGCCCCGCAGATCGTCGAAACAGTGCTAAAGGCGCTGCGCCACAACAGCGCCGGCGTGGAGGAAGCGAGCGTTCGGGCCTGATGACGGTGGCAGCGCAGGATTTACCCGAGCGCGAGAAACAAGTTCTTCGGCACATCCATCAACGGATCATGCCGTCGGACCCAACTAGCACGACCGGGCCATTCAGAAAGGACTGATTGTGACAACCATCGCCGCCATATTTCTTGCGGGAGCAGCTTTGTTCTATGCCGCGTCATCAACTCCGGCAGGCCCGCCAACGGTCACAGCAACCTACCCTACCGATGGCAGTGTGATACCGCCCGGCCCTTATGTCCTGAAGGTAACGTTTGACCGTCCGATGGCTCCCGGAAGTTTTTCCTTCGTTCAAGCGAACCAGGAAACCTATCCGCTGTGCGACAACAAACCCAAAATTTCAGCCGATGGCCGCAGCTTTACAATGGCGTGTACCGCTAAACCGAATGGGCGGTACGAAATCTGGTTCAACCGCGGACGTTTTATGAATTTTAGGTCAAAGGACGGGCTTGTTCCGGCACAGCCAAAGCGCCTAACCTTCGGGACGCGATAAACAAATTCTCGTCAGCTTAACCCGGAATAACAGCCTGCGCGGTTTGGCCGTCGCCTTCGGGCGCGGCGATGATGTCGCGGGTGATGCTGCCTTTGTTGACCGTGTTGGTCTGCGGGTCACCGACCGAAGAACGAATACCCATTTCGGCATTGCCCGAAGTCGTTGAGATCGCGCGTTCAGCGGCAGAACGCGGTGCGATGCCGCCAAACAAAGCGTCCAAAACCTGTTCCTGACCACCGTCGGCCGGACGGATTGCCGTTGCCGCGGTTGGCTCCAGCGCGAAATCGGGTGGAACGACCAAAGGCGCAGCGCGGCCAACCGTTGGCGCCGCCACTTCATTGCCACCAAGCAAATTGCCTACCGAGGAACAACCCGCCAATGTTGGCAGGGTCGCGATCGCCATAGCGAGTAGGGCTGATTTCGTTTTCATATGCGTATCCATTTACTGGGCAGACTGCGGACGGGGCGCTGGTGCTGCGCCGCCGAACATTGCGTCCAAAACCTGATCTTTCGTATCACCATCTTGCGGGCGCGGCGCATCGGGTGTCGGCGCGGGCAACACAAATTCGGTTGGAAGCTGAAGCGGCTTTGACCGGCTTACGGCAAATTCATCTGGCCGGTCACGGTCAAACACGCTGGTGGTGCCGCAGCCCGAAAGCGCGAGCAAAGCAACTGACGCCGCCGCAAACATATTGATCCGCTTCATGATTTCTCCACTATGTCAGCGCTGCTTTCGGGTTGCTGAACGTCAGTCCCGCCTACCGCTTGCTTGTCGCTTATCAGGAAGGCGCGGGCAAGCAATATCAGCACGCCAATGCTGATGCAGGCATCGGCAAGGTTGAATATGTAAAAAGGCCGGAATGCCCCAATATGCAAATCGGCATAATCGACGACATAGCCATAGCGCACGCGGTCCACGATATTGCCAAGCGCGCCGCCCAAAACGAGCGACAAGGCCAGCACATCGCCGCGCAGTTTCTCCCGCCACATCCAAACGGCAACACCCGCGGCAATCACCGCCGTCAGCGCCACCAACGCCCAGCGTTCGCCATCGTTATCTGCCGTCAGAAAGCTCATCGAAACGCCGCGATTTTCGGCATAGCGCAGGTCGAAGAACGAAATGATGTGAATGACACCGCGGCTTTTCAGCTGAAGCGGGCCAAGCATCGCATATTTCACGATCTGGTCCGCGATGAACACAAGGCTGGCCAGCATGATGCCCTGAAGGCGGAATTTGGAATTGGGGTTCATGCGTTTCCGTTCACAACAGTATCGCATCTGTCGCACAATGCGCCATCGTCCACAACCTCGGGAAGATGCCGCCAGCAACGGCCGCATTTGTGGTTGGTGGTTTTGACTGCGCCAGCGCTATCGCCGTGATGGACAGCCGAGACGATGAATATTTCGGCGAGATCTACATCGCCGAACACTCCGCTGTGGGTATATTCCACTTCAAGGCTGGAGCCGACAATCTTCTCACGGCGCATGGGTTCGATTTGTTCGGTTGCGAC
Source organism: Sphingorhabdus sp. (assembly GCF_044354325.1). Taxonomy (GTDB): domain Bacteria; phylum Pseudomonadota; class Alphaproteobacteria; order Sphingomonadales; family Sphingomonadaceae; genus Sphingorhabdus_B. The sequence goes on from NZ_JBILAF010000008.1 coordinate 9,923, forward strand.
CATACGCGCCGCACGAATGCTCGACCATTTTTCAGCCAAGGCCCCGTCAAGAACGGCGGGAACCTCCGGCCAATCCGAAAAATGCACGCTGTCTTCATCGGGGAAGCGCGTCTGCCACACCTCTTCGCTGGTGAAGACCAGCACCGGCGCGGCATAGCGCACGAGGGCGTGGAACAAGGTGTCGAGCACTGTACGATACGCCATCCGCTTGGGATCGGTCGGTGCGTCGCAATAGAGGCAATCTTTGCGGATATCGAAGAAGAATGCCGACAGGTCTTCGTTGCAAAACTCGGTCAGCAACCGGACATAAGTGTTGAAGTCAAAATCATTGACCGCCGTCTTCAACTTCGCGTCCATATCCGCGAGCAGATGGAGCATATAACGCTCCAGCTCGGGCATTTTGGCAACTTCAACCTTTTCCGCGTCGGTGAACCCGTCGAGCGCGCCGAGCAGATAGCGGAAGGTGTTGCGCAATTTGCGATATTGGTCGGAAACGCCCTGCAGGATTTCCTTGCCGATCCGGTGGTCTTCGGTGAAGTCCACGGTCAACGCCCACAGCCGCAAAATATCCGCGCCGCTGTCGCGCATCAGGTCGAGCGGGTTGATCGTGTTGCCCAGCGACTTGGACATTTTCATGCCCTTTTGATCCATCGTAAAGCCGTGGGTCAGCACCGCCTTGTAGGGCGCATGACCGCGCGTGCCGCAGCTTTGCAACAGGCTCGACTGGAACCAGCCACGATGCTGGTCGCTGCCTTCGAGATAGAGGTCCGCACGCGGGCCGGTATAGCCTTCTTCGCGCAACAGATCGGGCCAACGTCCGCTTTCGAGGACAAAGGCATGCGTGCAGCCCGAATCAAACCACACGTCCAAAATGTCCGTGACGCGTTCATAATCGGCAAGCGCATAGTCGCTGCCCAGATATTCCTGTGCGCGTTCGTCGCTCCAGCCATCGACGCCATTTTCGCGAATGCCCGCGATGATACGTGCGTTCACGCCCGCGTCGCAGAGATATTGGCCGGACTTGCGATCCACAAAAAGCGTGATCGGCACGCCCCATGCGCGCTGGCGGGACAGCACCCAGTCGGGGCGGCCTTCGACCATTGCGGTGATGCGGTTCTGGCCCTTTTCCGGAACCCAGCGGGTGTCCGAAATCGCGGTCATTGCGGTGTCTCTCAAAGACCGAAGCCCTGAGCCTGTCGAAGGGCGGCTCTCGTCCGATACGCGTGCTTCGACAAGCTCAGCACTACGGTTTAGATCGAGTGGCTTATCCATCGGCACAAACCATTGCGGGGTACAGCGATAGATGACCTTCGCCTTTGACCGCCAGCTGTGCGGATAGCTGTGCTTATAATCCGCCGATGCCGCGAGCAGTCCGCCCGCGTCGCGTAACGCGGTGCAGATGGGGCCGTCAGGCGCGTTGAATTTGGGGTTGATGACGCTGCCCTCGCCACCGAGCCAGAGCCAATCGGCGCGATATTTGCCATCGCCTTCAACCGCGAAGACCGGTTCAATGCCATTGGCCTTGCACAGGTCAAAGTCATCCTCACCATGGTCGGGCGCCATATGGACGAGGCCGGTACCGCTGTCGGTCGTGACAAAATCGCCCGCGAGCATTGGACGCAGCTTGGCAAAGAAACCGCCGAGTTCGTGCATCGGGTGACGGACGATGGTTCCGGCTAACTTGTCGCCACTATACATTCCAGCAAGCCTGCCTTCGGCGCTGGTAGGTTCGTAGCCCCAGCGTTGCATCGACGCAGCTTGGCAACCGAATGCGACTAGGTACTTTTTGCCGTTCCATTCAACAAGGTCGTAAGAAAGATCCGGACCATAAGCGATCGCCTGATTGACCGGAATCGTCCAAGGCGTGGTTGTCCAGATCACCGCATGCGCGCCAACGAGTTCGGCAATCGGCGATTCCACGATCTCAAACGCCACGTCAATCTGCGTCGACGTGATCTCCTCATATTCGACTTCAGCTTCCGCGAGCGCGGTCTTTTCCACCGGCGACCACATCACGGGCTTTGCACCGCGATACAGCTGGCCGCTTTCGGCAAATTTCAACAGCTCCGAAACAATGGTGGCTTCGGCCTGGAAATCCATGGTCAGATAGGGATTGTCCCAATCGGCATTGATGCCCAGCCGCTTCAATTGTTCGCGCTGCGTATCGACCCAATGTTGCGCATAAGCGCGGCATTCGGCGCGGAACTCGACGGCGGGGACCTCGTCCTTGTTGAGCTTTTTCTTGCGATATTGCTCTTCGACCTTCCACTCGATGGGCAGGCCGTGGCAATCCCAACCGGGCACATAAGGCGCGTCTTTGCCCAACAATGTCTGCGTGCGGACGACCATGTCCTTCAGGATATGGTTCAGCGCGTGGCCAATATGCATGTCGCCATTCGCATAAGGCGGGCCATCATGCAGAATGAACTTCTCACGCCCGCGGCGGCGATTGCGCAGCTCCGCATAAAAATCCTGCGCCTGCCAACGCGCGAGAATGCCCGGTTCCTTCTGCGGAAGGCCGGCCTTCATAGGGAAATCTGTTTTCGGCAGGAAAACGGTGTCGCGATAGTCGATAGGGTCAGTCATGTTGTGCGGGTGCCTAAAGGATATGGCGCTGCAAATAAAGCCTGTATCCGCGCTGTTGCACGCACCGCGTCATGTGGCGATGGTTTGGAAAGATCTATCTTACACCGTCATGCTGAACTTGTTTCAGCATCTTACTTTTTCAAACGGTCCGGAATTAAGGCCCTGAAACAAGTTCAGGGTGACGAAGCCAGGGAATCGATGGTTTATCGCTCCGCCCACTACGCGCCCAATATCCGGCGGGCTTCGTCGCAATCCTGCGCCATTTGCGCCATCAGTGCGTCCAGACTGTCAAACTTCGCCTCACCGCGGATGAAGGCGTGGAATTCGATTTCGATATTCTGCCCATACAGATCCTCGGCAAAGTCGAAGAAATGCGGCTCAAGCAATTCCTTGGGCGGGTCGAACGTCGGGCGGATACCAAGGTTCGCAGCGCCATTCAGCACCCGCCCATCGGGCAACCGGCCCTTCACCGCATAAATGCCGTACCGCGGGCGCAAATAATGGCCCATGTCGATATTGGCGGTCGGGAAACCCAAAAGCCGCCCGTTTTTATCGCCATGCTGCACAATGCCCTCAACCGTGAACGGCCGGGTGAGCAAGGCGGTGGCCGTGGCGCAGTCGCCATCCTTTAGCGCATTGCGAATACGGCTCGACGATATCACGCCGCCATCATCGACCACTGGCCCCATGGCGGTCGACGTCAGGCCATGCGCACCGCCCAAATCGCGCAACACGTCAATATTGCCGCCGCGCTTATGTCCAAAGGTAAAGTCCTCACCTGTGACCACCGCCGAAATGCCCAGACGTTCCATCAGCAATGTGACGATGAAATCTTCGGCACTGGTCGCGGCAAGCTCTGCATCGAAATCAAACACCAGCATCGCGTCGGCACCGGCTTCTTCAAACAAGCGCTGGCGCTGATCGAGCGTCGTTAGACGGAACCAAGGCGATTCCGGCGCAAAAAAGCGCACGGGATGCGGATCAAATGTTGCGATGATCGCTGGCTTACCCGCCGCCTTGGCCTGCTTTATCGCTTCGCCAGCAACGGCCTGATGCCCCAAATGAAAGCCATCAAAATTGCCCAAGGCAACGACACCGCCGCGCAATGCGTCAGGCGTTCGGTCTTTGGCAGAAAGGCGCGGAATGGTCATATCAATGTCACCGTAATATCAATTTCACCGCAGCCCTGAGCAGCAATCGCTTTGCGATTGCGTCCGTCGAAGGGCGGCTCTCGATCTTGCAACGCCCTTCGACTTTTCGCCGACGCTTCGCATCGACGGCTCAGGGCTACGGTTTTGCGTATAGGTCATTTTGCAACATTCGCCATCGGTACCAAGCCAGCACGGATGACGCGCAACGCGTTTTCACCCATGACGGCGCGAATTTCGTCTGGCGTGAAGCCCTCGTCCATCAACGCTTGCGTGACTTGCGCGAGTTGCGACGTATCGAAACGCACCGTGGTCGCGCCATCATAGTCCGATCCCAACGCGACATGTTGAATGCCAACGAGATCGCGCACATGCTTCATCGCCTTGGCCGCAGCACGCGGATCGGTGGAGCATATAGCGCCTTCCCAATAGCCGATGCCAATGATGCCGCCGGTTTTGGCGACGCCGCGCACTTCGTCATCGGTCAGATTGCGGTTCACCTTACACGTCGCTTGCACCCCGCCATGGCTGGAGACCACGGGACGCTTCGCCATGGCCAGAACCTCGGCAACGCCAGCATGGCTGAGATGCGCGATGTCGACAATCATGCCCTTGGCCTCCATCCGGCGCAAAATGTCGCGACCAAACGGCGTCAGTCCGCCTTTTTTCAGGCCGTGCATCGACCCGCCCAATTCATTGTCAAAGAAATGCGTGAACCCCGCCATGCGGAACCCGGCGTCGTACAATCGGTCGAGATTTTCCGCCTTGCCTTCAAGATTATGGAGCCCTTCAATGGTCAGCATCGCGCCGACGGTGCTCCGGTCCTTTTGCCGCGCGGCCAGCAAGGCATCGAGCTGCTGCGCCTTGTCCACGGCTTGCAATTTTCCGTCCGATCCCGTGACCGCATGGTCGCGCTTCGACGCGTGATATAGCGACCGCTCAACCAATGAGCGCCATGTTTTCACTGGCTGCAACTGCGCGAAGGTCAGCAAAGTGATATTGTCGGTGTCCGCACCATTGCCATCATAATTCTGGCCTTTGGGCGTTTTGGTGACTGACGAGAAAAGCTGCAGCGCGACATTGCCCTCTTGCAGGCGCGGCAAATCCATATGGCCGCGATCCGCAGGCTTGCCCAAATCGCGGTTCCACATCAACGTGTCGCTGTGCAGGTCGACGATGTTCAATGTCTTGTGCAATGCCTTGGCCTCATCGCTGACCTTGATCAGCGGCTGACCGTCCACCGCGTTCATCGAACCTTCGACATAGCCAGGCAAAAAACCGAAAAAGCCAATCGCAGCCGCGCCAATCAGCGTCAGTGGAATCCAGAATTTCTTGCGCATCATTTCCCCCAATATACCGCGCTTAGTTCTTTGCCCGCCGCACAAGCGTGACAAAATCAAACGCCGGTGCGCCGTTCAACGCAGCATGGCTTTCGCGGGACAGTTCTTCCCACTCCGCCACATCAAAATCCGGAACCGACGTGTCGCCTTCGGGCTGCGCGGCAATCTCCGTCAGTTCAATGCGGTCCGCGAGCGGCAGAAACAGATTATAGATTTCCGCGCCGCCGATAATGCACACATGTGGGCCGTTGGCGATCTTCAGCGCGTCGGCCACCGAATGCGCGATTTCGGCGCCCTCTTCTTCCCATTCGGTATCGCGCGTCAAAACAATGTGGCGTCGGCCATCCAGCAGGCCGGGCAGGCTGTCAAAGGTCTTGCGCCCCATAATCATGGGCCGGCCTTTGGTTATCTGTTTGAAATGCCGCAGGTCCGCGGGGAGATGCCACGGCATGCCGCCATCTTTCCCGATGACTCCGTTGGCGGCGCGGGCGAGGACAAGGATAATTTCGGGATGATTCATAACCCCGCTTTGCCTTGAAAAACTTAGCGATACAAGCGGGTGACGTGGCCTATTTTTCGCCCCGGGCGCGCTTGTGCCTTTCCATAGAGATGCAGATGCGCCGCGGGGTCGGCCAAAATCTGTTCAAAGGCGTCGCCATCATCCCCGATCAGGTTCTGCATTTCGACACGGGCCGCCACCGTTTCGGTACTGCCAAGTGGCAGTCCGCAAATCGCGCGAATGTGGTTTTCAAACTGGCTCGTGACCGCGCCTTCAATCGTCCAATGGCCGCTATTGTGCACGCGGGGCGCGATTTCATTGAACAAGGGACCGGCGCTGCTGGCAAAAAATTCGGCGGTGAATACGCCGACATAATCAAGCTTGGTCGCAACCGCCGCCGCCATATCGCGCGCCGCCTGTTGCTGGCTTTCCACAAGTGCGCCAGCCGGCAGCGTCGACGTTGCCAAAATGCCACCGACATGCACATTGTGCGGGCTGTCCCAAAAGCGGATCTCGCCATCTTGGCCGCGCACCAATATCACCGAAAATTCGGCATCGAACCGCACCATGGCTTCCGCGATCAGGGGCTGCGCTCCGGTCTGCGCCCATGCATCGGCCAGATCATCCTGCGACGTGACGCGAAGCTGCCCCTTGCCGTCATATCCCATGCGGATCGTCTTCAGAATGCACGGGATACCCACCGCATCAACCGCCGCCTGCACGTCGTCTTGCACATTTGCGATGGCAAAGTTCGCTGTCTGTCCGCCAAGGCTGCGCACAAAGCGCTTTTCGGCGTCACGATCCTGCGCAACTTCCAATGCCTTGGCCGGCGGATAAATGGGGACGAGCCCTGCAATCGTTTCAAGCGGTGCAACGGGCACATTTTCAAATTCGAAGGTGACGACATCGCATTGCTGCGCAAAATCTTTCAACGCGGCATGGTCGTCATAGGCGCCAATGCTGCTTTGCGCGGCAACGTCAAACGCCACATTGTCACCCGCTGGCGCGTAAATATGGCAGCGATGGCCAAGCTGGGCCGCCGCAACCGCGAGCATCCGGCCAAGCTGGCCGCCACCCAATATTCCAATGGTCGAACCAGGAGGCAACGCAGTCATCGGCTTCGTCTCACTCTGGCGTTTCGGCGACCGACGCGGTCTGGGCCGCGCGCCATGCATCCAGCCGCGCCGCGAGCGCTGCATCATTATTGGCGAGCATCGCCGCGGCCAAAAGCGCGGCGTTCGTTGCGCCCGCCTTGCCAATCGCGAGCGTGCCGACGGGAATGCCTGCGGGCATCTGGACGATCGACAACAGGCTGTCCATGCCATCCAGCGCCTTCGACTGTACCGGCACGCCAAGCACCGGAAGCCGCGTCATCGATGCCGCCATACCTGGCAGATGCGCCGCGCCACCCGCGCCCGCAATAATGCATTGCAGACCCCTATCGGCCGCGCTCTTTGCATAATCGTACAGACGCTCAGGCGTACGGTGCGCGGACACCACTTTGCATTCATGAGGAATGTCGAGCGCGGTCAGCGTGGCGGACGCTTCGCGCATCGTGTCCCAGTCCGAACGGCTTCCCATGATGATGCCAATAAGCGGCGCTGAGTCAGTCATGTGTCACTCCCCTGACAACTTTGATGGCATGGCCTTAGCCGCGTGGTGCAAAAGGCGCAATCCAGCAACAATAGGATAATCACAGGCCCGCGCACGCACGCGGCACGACAATGTTACTGCGCGGATAGATAGTGATATGCACCGTTCAAATTGTCGTCGAGTTCATAGACAATCGGTTGGCCGGTCGGGATTTCAAGGCCATTGATATCCGCATCCGAAATGCCCGAAATATGCTTCACCAGCGCGCGCAAGCTGTTGCCATGCGCAGAGATGAGAACGGTCTTTCCGGCCTTTAGTTCAGGGACAATGGCGCTCTCCCAATATGGCAGAACGCGCAGTATCGTGTCTTTCAGGCTTTCCGACGCGGGGATTTTGATGCCCGCATAACGCGGATCGGACGACAGGTCATAAGGCGATCCCACCTCCAATGGCGGCGGTGGAATATCAAAACTGCGGCGCCAAATTTTGACCTGTTCGTCGCCATGCTTGGCCGCTGTCTCTGCCTTATCAAGGCCCGTCAGGCCGCCATAATGGCGCTCGTTCAATTGCCAGTTTTTGGTCACCGGAACCCAAAGCCGGCCCATCGCCTCAAGCGCAAGGTTCAACGTCTTGATCGCGCGCGTCTGCACGCTGGTAAAGGCGACATCAGGGGCAATGCCCTTGGCCTTCATCAACTCACCCGCGGCCCACGCTTCGGCTGCGCCTTTTTCGGTTACGTCGACATCCCACCAACCGGTGAACCGGTTTTCCAGGTTCCATTGGGATTGTCCGTGGCGAATGAGGATAAGCTTTGGCATGGGAGTTCCTTCGTTGTTTGACCGCGCCCTAACGCAAGTTGGTCAAATCGCCAAGGTCATGAAACGGCTAAACGGGTCTTCGACATAATCGCCAAAGGGTGGGCAATATTCAAACCCATGCGCTTCATACAGCGCCAACGCAGGCGCAAAGTCCGCCGACGAGCCGGTCTCAAGGCTCAAGCGATGATAACCACGGGCGCGCGCTTGCGAAATGATATGCGTCAGCATGTTGGCGCCAACACCTTTGCGCAAATGGTCCGCATGCGTGCGCATCGATTTGACCTCGCCATGTTCGCGCGTCAGCTCTTTCAACGCCCCGCACCCCGCAAGCGCATCCCCGTCCCAAATCGACCAAAAGGTTACATCGGGCGCATTCAGCCCGTCGAAATCCAGAAAATGGCAACTTTCCGGTGGCGAGCTTGCCAGCATCCCCGCGAAATGCGTTTCCAGCAAGGCGCGGATTTCACTGCCGGAAAGATCATCCAAGATGATGCGCATGGGGGCCGCTTACACCATCTCCGCCAGCGTCGCGAGGCACTCGCGGGCCAGCAGGCGGCACCGTTCGGGCGACCATCCCTGATAGGGATCATTGCCGTGCACCGTGTCTTTGTAAGGCATTTCAAGCGTCATCGACACGCATTGATGCGACGGACCAAAACGCTCGGCGAGCTGGTTTGTCGACATGGTCAGGTTGGCTTTGCCCGGCCCCGCTTTGGTGTAACCCAGCTCGGTCTGGAAATCGGGTGTGCGCGCGGCGAGGCGATTGATGAAATCATTGTATCGCGCGCCTTGGTCATCGGTCCATGACGGAATGCCTTCAAACCCGGCCATGAATGCAGCGGGAATGGCTTCATCCCCATGAACATCCATCGCCCAATGCACGCCGGTTTCATCCATGGCGTTGCGAATAGCCAGCACCTCTGGACTACGCTCCAAGCTTGGCTCGGCCCATTCGCGGTTCAGGTTTACGCCCGCAAAATTGGTGCGCAAATGTCCGCGGCAGCTGCCGTCGGGATTACAATTGGGCACGATATGTAACCGGCATTTTTCCAGCAACACGCGCGTGTGCGGATCGCTAAGGTCGGTGAGCATATCCAACGCACCTTCCATCCAATATTCGGCCTGCGTTTCGCCCGGATGCTGGCGCGCGTACAGCCAGACTTGCGTTTCGCCATCCCCCATCGACAGGCAATCAATCGGCTGCCCTTCCAGGCTGTGGCCCAAGCACCGATAGCTAACGCCTTCGCATGTTGCGGCGTCAGAAATCAGATCATGGTGCCGTTCCATGCTAAAGGGCGCGAAATAGGCGAACCAGACGATGTCGCTGGCGGGCGTGTAGCGGATGGTCAGTGTGCCGCCGTCCGCGGCTTTGTTATAGCTCGTATCGGCGCGGCCCCAAAAATCGCGGTCTTCGGAAACGCAGGCGCGATAATCTGGCCAGCCGCCGGGATAGGCGCTGCCCTCCAAGCCCGTTATGCGCAGTTCAATTTCTTCACCCGCTGCGCACGCAACGCGGAAGTGGAACCATTGCGCGAACTCCGAATCCTTATCCTTGCGAATGCCAAGGGTGGCGCGGTTGCCATCGATGGCGTGCACTAGGATGTTACCGCTGTCGAATGCAGCATTGATATCGGTGATCGGCATTTTTGGTTCGCTCTCGCAATGAAGTTTATGGAACGCGGATAGTCTCGCCAGACACGCCGGGGAAGTCCTTAAACAATGCCTCTGCCAATTTTGAGGCCGCAATAGCGGGCTGCGCGGCAGGAGAGCCCGCTTTGGCCGATTGCACCGCCGTCCCTTCCCATATCACCAGCTGGTCACTGCGCCGGATGATGCGCACCGACAATGTGGTCTGCAATTGCGCTGCCGACCCGCCACCGAGATTGATGCCAACGCCCAAGCCAATGCCCGACCCATAGCTGCCGGTTGATCCGCCGACGCCCACGGAAACCGGTGACCGGCGCTCCGGGCGTATCATCGTCGCGCCAAAGCGTATTTCGGCAACAACGTCGCTTGTACCCGTTGGATTGCGATAGCCGACCCGCTGCATTTCACGCGTCACCGCCGCAACATAAGGCGAAGCCGATAGCGATCGGTCCGCCGCCGATTCGCCGGCAACCTCAACCCCAAAACTGCTATTGCCATAAGGCACGCCTTCGGATGCGCGGTTAAAGCGCGTGACCTCAACAGGGCCCGTAGGAACGACACAGGCCGTCAGCAGTGAAAGCGCGAGAAGTGGCAAAATTCGGGGAGTTTTCATCATGGTCCTATCCTTTAGCGCATCATATATCATGGCAAGCTATGTATGGGGGCTGAATCGCATAATTGCGCCGAACGCGCTTGACTTTCCGCCGCCCCACCCATAGGAGCGCGCCTTCAATTCAAGCTTTATGCATCAAAAAGACGGGTAAATCCGATGAAAGTCGTTAATTCTCTCAAGTCGCTCAAAGGCCGCCATCGTGACAACCGCGTGATTCGTCGTCGTGGCCGGACCTATGTGATCAACAAGACCCAGCCACGCTTTAAGGCGCGCCAGGGTTAATTGGCCGCTGCCTGCGCAATGCGGGCAGATGGTTTTATCAAAAGACCGCTCCGAATCTGATTCGCGGGCGGTTTTTTTGCGTCTTCACTCTAGGATTTGCTCATGACAAAAATCACCACCGTCGTGTTTGATGTCGGCAAAGTGCTGTTCGAATGGGATTTGCGGCATCTTTTTGCAAAGTTGATCGCCGACAAGGCGGAGCTGGAATATTTCGTCACGCATGTTGTTACGCCCGAATGGCATTTTCAGCATGATGCCGGTCGGCCATTGGCCGAGATGACCGCGGAACGTATTGCGCTATATCCGAAATATGAAAACGAGATCGACGCGTACCGGACACGTTTTAACGAGACGATTCCGGGCCCTGTCACAGGCGCGCTGGAAATCGTGCACGAACTGGCCGCGCGCGCCGTCCCGCTTTTTGCCATTACCAATTTTGGTGCGGAGTTTTGGGAGATGTTCCGTCCGACCCAACCAATTTTTGACCATTTCGGAGACATTGTCGTCTCGGGCGTCGAGAAAATGGTCAAGCCAGACCCCGATATCTATGCGCTGGCGCTGCGGCGCTTTGGGCTGAAGCCCGGCGAGGCGATATTCATCGATGACAATCACGACAATGTCGTCAGCGCCCGCGCCAATGGCTTTGCTGCGCATCATTTTACCGATGCAGAAACGCTGCGCCGCGCATTGGTGGCGCTTGATTTACTGGACTAATGTTTTTGCGCGCAGAGGCGCGGAGGACGCAGAGAATATATGATTTGCGTCGCGTGCGCTGCGCCTTTGTATGAACCAAAAAACATCAGCGCAGGCCCTTCCATTCAGCGCCCGTCTGTGCTTAAGCGACCGGCGAAACTCTTTATTGTCGAGGATGTAATCTCCCATGAATATCCATGAATATCAGGCCAAAGAACTGCTTGCGAAATTTGGTGTGGCGTGTCCCGCTGGTATCGCGGCGCTCAGCGTTGAAGAAGCGGTTGCGGCTGCGAAGCAATTGCCTGGTCCGCTTTATGTTGTGAAGTCGCAAATCCACGCGGGTGGACGCGGCAAGGGCAAGTTCAAGGAATTGGGTCCTGATGCAAAGGGCGGTGTTCGCTTGGCCTTCAACCTCGACGAAGTTGAATCGCATGCAAAAGAAATGCTGGGCAACACGCTGGTCACCATCCAGACCGGCCCTGAAGGCAAGCAAGTCAACCGTCTGTACATCACCGATGGCGCCGACATTAAGCAGGAATTCTACCTCGCATTGTTGGTCGATCGCGCGACCAGCCGGATTGCTATTGTTGCCTCAACCGAAGGCGGCATGAACATCGAAGACGTGGCGCATGACAGCCCCGAGAAGATTCACACCATCGTTGTCGATCCAGCAACCGGACTTCAGCCGCACCATGGCCGCAGCGTTGCAAAGGCGCTTGGCCTGACGGGTGATTTGGCCAAGCAAGCACAGACTGTGGTTGCCGGTCTCTATGCCGCGTTCTTGGGCACCGATGCCGAACAGATTGAAATCAACCCGCTCGCTGTGTGCGAAGGCAAGAATGGCGATGAACTGTTGGTGCTGGATGCCAAGGTTGCGTTTGATGGCAATGCGATGTTCCGCCACAAGGATCTGGCCGAGCTGCGCGACCTGACGGAAGAAGACCCTGCCGAAGTCGAAGCATCCGAATATGACCTTGCCTATATCAAGCTCGACGGCAACATCGGCTGCATGGTCAACGGCGCGGGTCTTGCGATGGCCACCATGGACATCATCAAGCTGAACGGCGAATTCCCAGCCAACTTCTTGGACGTAGGGGGCGGCGCTTCGAAGGAAAAGGTGACTGCGGCATTCAAGATCATCCTGAAGGACCCAGCCGTAAAGGGCATTTTGGTCAATATCTTCGGCGGCATCATGAAATGCGACATCATCGCGGACGGTATCGTTGCTGCGGCAAAGGAAGTGAACCTTTCGGTACCGCTCGTTGTCCGCCTTGAGGGCACCAATGTGCAGCAGGGCAAGGACATCCTCGCCAATAGCGGCCTGCCTATCGTATCGGCCAACGACCTTGGCGATGCAGCCGCGAAGATTGTCGCGGAAGTGCGCAAAGCAGCTTAGTGTATCGAACGCTTGACGTTCACGTCAACGTTAAGCATAGGCGCTCCAGTTTAGGCGGGCATTCACTCGCCATTTGAGTCGGTATGGAAGGATGAGCAGATGAAGATCATCGTCCCCGTTAAGCGGGTCATCGATTATAATGTTAAGCCGCGGGTTAAGCCCGATGGTTCGGGTGTTGATTTGGCGAATGTCAAAATGAGCATGAACCCGTTTGACGAAATCGCGGTCGAAGAAGCGCTGCGTTTGCGTGAAAAGGGCGTTGCGACCGAAGTCATCGCGGTGTCGATCGGACCAGACAAGGCGCAAGAAACATTGCGCACGGCGCTCGCCATGGGTGCTGATCGCGCGATCCTCGTCGTCGCTGAAGATGTCGAGCCGCTCGCGGTTGCCAAGATCCTTGCGAAGGTCATGGACGAAGAACAGCCCGGCCTCGTCATTCTTGGTAAGCAAGCGATTGACGATGACTCGAACCAGACGGGCCAAATGCTCGCTGCCTTGACCGGCCGTCCGCAGGGCACCTTTGCCAACACGGTCAACGTGTCCGGCGATGAAGTGCATGTCGCGCGCGAAGTCGATGGCGGTTTGCAGACCGTAGCGTTGAAGATGCCCGCCATCATCACGACCGACCTGCGCTTGAACGAGCCACGTTATGCGTCGCTGCCCAACATCATGAAAGCAAAGTCGAAGCCACTCGCGCAGAAAACACCTGCCGATTATGGTGTGGACGTTAGCCCACGCCTGAAGACGTTGAAGGTTGTTGAACCGCCTGTGCGTAGCGCCGGTATCAAGGTTGCCGACGTCGATGCGCTGGTTGCAAAGCTCAAGGAAATAGGAGTGGCCGCATGAAGACCCTCGTTTATGCCGAACATGACAATGCATCGCTGAAGGATGCAACGCTTGCGGTCGTCACCGCTGCATCGCAGATTGGCGAAGTGCATGTCCTCGTCGCTGGCTCAGGCTGCGGCGCAGTTGCCGAGCAGGCTGCAAAGATCGCTGGCGTGACCACCGTGCATGTTGCTGATGACGCAGCTTATGCGCAACAGCTCGCTGAAAATGTTGCGCCTTTGGTGGCATCATTGATGGCGACGCATGACGCATTTTTGGCGCCAGCCACATCGAACGGCAAGAACATCGCCCCCCGCGTTGCTGCCTTGCTTGATGTCATGCAAATCTCCGACATCCTCAGCGTTGAAAGCGCGGACACGTTCACGCGTCCCATCTATGCCGGTAACGCTATTGCGACTGTCCAATCTTCGGACGCCAAGAAGGTCATCACCGTTCGCGGTACCGCCTTTGCCAAGGCTGAAGAAACCGGCGGTTCTGCTGCAATCGAAGCTGTCTCGGGCAGCGGCGATGCAGGCACGTCGAAGTTCATCTCGGCTGAAATCGCCAAGCAGGAGCGCCCTGAACTGACATCGGCCAAGATCATCGTATCCGGCGGCCGCGCGCTCAAGGACTCGGCGACGTTCAGCGAAGTCATCTTGCCACTCGCCGACAAGCTTGGCGCAGGCGTTGGCGCAAGCCGCGCTGCTGTGGATGCGGGCTATGTCCCCAATGACTATCAGGTCGGCCAAACCGGCAAGATCGTTGCCCCTGAAGTCTATATCGCGGTCGGCATCTCCGGCGCGATCCAGCATCTTGCGGGCATGAAGGACTCCAAGGTCATCGTCGCCATCAACAAAGATGAAGACGCACCGATCTTCCAAGTTGCTGACATCGGCCTCGTCGGTGACCTGTTTACGGTCGTGCCTGAATTGGTCGGCAAGCTGTAACGTCTAGTAACATTGCGTAAAAATTTCAGGGCGGTCAGAAATGGCCGCCCTTTTTACTTGTGGCTTTAATGCCATTGGGTAACCTGCTGGATATGGCAAAGTCACTGGTCGCATCGCTTATCATTATCGCCCTCACAATGTCGTCGCCAGCTATTGCTGCAGCGCCTGCGCCGTTGATTTTAAAGCCGACTTCATCATGGCAGGTCAATTATGCCGAGGAAAGATGCCGCCTCGGTCGGCAGTTTGGGGACGGCAAGCAAACAGTTTTGTTGTTTATGGACCGCTTTAGCCCAAGTGAATATTTCCGCCTGACGATTGCCGGAAAACGCATACAAACATCCGTTCAAAAAGGTGAAGCCAATATCCAGTTCGGGCCGAGCGAGCAGGAACAGAAAATTGCGTTTCTCGCCGGAAATCTTGGTAAGGAACCAGCCTTGATTTTTTCCAGCAGCGCGCGCGTTGCGCCGCCAAGCGGGTCTGAATTACTGGCGATGAAAGATCGGGAAAATGCAGAGTGGGTTGTTATTCAACCAATTAGTGAGGACCGGCAAAAGGCAATTCGCTACTTGCGCGTTGGCAAGCCTCTGCAAAAACCGTTGATGCTGGAGACAGGTTCCATGCGCGGACCATTGGCGGCGCTCGATACCTGCATTGACAATCTTCTCAGCAGTTGGGGTGTCGATGTCGAAAAGCACAAGACGCTCAGCCAACGGGCCAAGCCGCTTCAGCCGCCGGGCAAATGGATTGTGTCATCCGACTATCCGATCGCCATGCTCGCTGCTGGCCAACCTGCCCTCGTAAATTTCCGGCTCACCGTTGGACCTGATGGCATGCCAACCGCATGCCATATTCAAGCAACAACACGGCCCAAATTTTTTGACGATGCTGTCTGCAAATCCGTAATGCGGCGTGCGCGTTTTTCCCCCGCACTTGATGCGCAGGGTCAGCCATTGGAGTCTTACTACCAAAACAATGTCTATTTCAGGCTGCCCTAAGAACTCAAAACCCGCTTAAAAAGCTGCCGAGATTTTCGCCCAAATTGTCGACCGCATAGCCGCCTTCGGTCAGGACAACCGTCGGCAATCCGGTCGCGGCAATGTCGTGGGCCAGCATCGCATAATCCGATGTCTTCAGTGCGAAGTTGGCGATTGGGTCGCCTTCAAAGGTATCTGCGCCGAAGCTGACAATCAGCAAGCCGGGGTCATACCGGGCGATGGCGTCTAGGGCTGCCGCTTGCGCCGCGCGAAAGGCGGTGAGCGTTGTTCCTTGCGGCAATGGCAGATTCAGCGTTGCCCCTGCCCCCGCACCTTCGCCCACTTCATCGGCATGGCCCCAGTAGAATGGGAAATCAGTCGCCGGGTCTGCGTGGACAGAGGCATAAAAGACATCGCCCCGGTCCCAGAATATGTCCTGCGTGCCGTTGCCATGATGATAGTCAATGTCGAGAATGGCGACGCGCGCGATACCTGCGTCGCGTGCCGCTTGCGCCGCAACCGCCGCCTGATTGATGAAACAATATCCGCCAAGATAGTCGGCCCCTGCATGATGCCCGGGCGGGCGGCACAAAGCCGTGGCCACGCGGTCGCCAGCGAGCACAGCGTCAAGCGCCGACAAGGCCGACTGTGTGCTCCAATAGGCCGAAGTCCAGCTGTCGGCGGTCAATGGCGTCGAACTATCCATGCTGTAGCGACCGGCCAAGGCGTCGATACGCGTTAGATCCAACGCGCGCCGCCGCACCACTGGCCATATATAGCCCATCACATCACCTGACCGCCCGGCGGCAAGCCAACGGTCATGCGCAGTCTTGAGATATGCGATGTAACCCGCATCATGCACCGCCAATATCGGTGCCTCCCCATGGTCGGTGGGGCTTTGCGTGGCGGGCACACCAGCACATAGCGCCTGTGCGCGCGCGGGCGTTTCGGCATAGGGAACGAACGCGCCATTATGCAGCTCTTGAACCGGCGCATGGTCAAGCTGGCGGGGATCAAAAAACAGGCGCATCGTTCGGTATTTTCCAGTTTACAAGATGCCACCGCATAGCCCGACAATAAGCACTTTGCGAGAGCTTGCGCGACTCTGGCAAATGCCAGATGCAACCGGCATCAGCTTCATGACGACCTTCGGCACGGCCAACATGATTTCGCAATCGGTGAACGCCAATTTGCCGGACTTGCAGCTGAAGCAGTGTTTGTGTTATAACGGACGTATGAACAAAACTGTCAAAATTATAAAAGTCGGAAACAGCGCCGCCATCATTCTGCCCAAACGCGACCTTGACCGTTTGCAGGCGAAGGTTGGAGATGTGTTGACGAAGCTCGATACCGATCGGGGACTCGAGTTAAAACCATATGACGCTGACTTTGATGCCCAAATGCAAGTTGCCCGTGAAGTCATGGCGCAGCGGAAGCGCGCGCTCCGCGAACTTGCCAAATAAGACACGCGCATGAAGCAACAATGGATTTGGGTTGCGCTTGATGTAGCTATAGCCGCGCACGCTGAACAGATTGCCGAACATGGCGGTGGCGAAGGGATCCGTGAGGCTGGATTGCTCGACAGTGCTATGGCGCGTCCACAAAATTTGGCGCTTTACGGTGATCCAGACGTGAGCGAATTGGCGGCAAGTTATGCGTTTGGAATCGCCCGCAACCATCCGTTTGTGGATGGAAACAAACGAACTGCAGCCGTCGTAAGCGAAACTTTTTTGGTTCTGAACGGACATGTTCTGACCGCGACAGATGCCGAACTGGTGATAACCTTTGTCGCCCTCGCCGCGGGTGAATTGTCCGAAGACGAACTCACCGCCTGGTTCCGCGATAATCTTACCTAAGGAACCAAGTCCGCTGGCTGCGTGGGCTCGCTGAGTATCTTTTCCATCCGGCGCCAGCGCTCGGCTTGGTCGGGATTGCCGCGCTCGATATAACCACGCACAAGGTCTTTGCCCCAGCCATAGTTGATAACATAGCTGCGATAATGGTCGGTAAACGCCACCGATTGCTCGGCGCGCGCGGGCGATAGCAATAGATATTTTTGCGTGAGCGCAAGTGCCTGCGCACGGGATATTTCCCCGTCGAGATACATTTTCGCAATGGTCAGCCGCGCGCCCGACAGCATCTCGGTCATTTGCTGCATTTTCCAATAGGCATCGGCAGATTTCGGATCGAGGCCAGCGAGCGGGTACAAAATATCCCGTTCGAACGCCAAGCGTTCCTGCGCCGGAAAGGCTAGATCTATACCATAATTTGCGCTGCCTTCGGAAAGGACGCTGGTCGGGCTGTAGAGCGGGTTGACCTCATATTCGCTCCACCCTTTTGCACGCGCAAGCCGCTGTTCGACCATCAGGTTCAAAACATGGTGGCCGGGATAGCCTTCGTGACAACCAAGATCGACCGCACGGCTGACACGGATCGGAAGGTCGGTGTTAATCTGGATCAGGCTTTTGTAATTGCCCTTATAATAATTGTAACCGGACCAGGTTTTCCCCGTCACAAATTCCATATCAAAGCTTTCGTCCACGGGCAGCGTGATGTGCTGCGCGGTGCGGCGTTTGCATTCGGCGATCGCGGCGTCGAAGACAGGTTGCAGCCGTTCCTTGGGAATGGTGTACCGCTCGTTAAACGCATCGACCCGCGCTGCCAGTGGGCCCGAACCGGGAATGAGCGTCTCAAGCCTGCTTAATATAGCGTCATAATGTTCGAGCGTCATGAGCACAGGGGCGGTCGCAAACTGGCCGTTTGCTTCATCATTAAACGCGAATTTGCGGCCCTGAAGCATCTGCAGTCTGGTATCTGCGGCCACGAGCATGCCCCGCAACGCCAACGCGCGGCGGCGCTCGGCATCATCCTTTATGGTCGGCAGGCTTGCATCAATAGCAGCCGTCAGCTTGCGGGCTTCCGTAATCAGGTCGGCGAGCGAACGCGGGCTGGCTTTCGCCGCTGCCTGCAACGATTCAGGCCCATAATATGCATCGACATATTCGGCTTCATGTGTTCCAGCCTCAAGCGTGAGGCGGACATAATCTTGCGATATGCTGGTTAAAGAACGCGCTGGGGCCGTTGTCGCAGAACGCGCCGCAACGGGAACGGCGCTGCATGCCGACGCCAGCAACGCGGCCGTGAGGATGGGATAAAAAGCATTCATATTGCGTCTCCGGATATTTGCTTTTGGCGCGCGGCAAAGCGCAAAATGAGATAGCCCGAAATTGCGGAAACCACCGACCCCATCAAAACGCCAATTTTGACCGCGTCGGATTGTTCCGGCCCGACAAAAGCAAGGCCGCCGATAAACAGGCTCATCGTGAAACCTATCCCGCACAGCAACGCGACGCCATAGACCTGAACCCAGCTGGCATCCTTTGGGCGGGCGGCAATTCCGAATGTCACGGAAAGCCAGACGCTTGCGAAAATGCCGATCTGTTTGCCAAGGAACAGCCCCATGGCAATGCCCAGCGGAAGCGGGGCCGCCAGTGCCGCCAAGCTTGTGCCCGCAAGCCCAACGCCCGCGTTGGCGAAACCAAATATAGGCACAATGAAAAACGCGACGGGCTTCACCAACGCATGTTCAAGCCGGTGCAGCGCCGAATCTTCAGCATCGGGCGCTGCGATTGTCCGGTGAAACGGAATGGCAAATGCAGCCATCACCCCTGCAATCGTGGCATGAACGCCAGACAGCAATGTCGCATACCACAGCAAGGCCGCGAGGATGAGGTACGGCCACAGCACATTCACCCGAAAACGATTGAGCGCCATCATCGACAGCCAGATCGCACCTGCTGCGGCCAAGGCCATGATGTTCAGTTCCGCGGTGTAGAAAAGCGCAATGATGGCGACCGCGCCCATATCATCGACAATCGCAACCGTGGTCAGAAACAGTTTCAAAGACGCAGGGGCGCGGCTGCCCAATAAAGCCAGCACGCCTATGGCAAATGCAATATCGGTTGCAGCCGGTATCGCCCAGCCGCGGTGCAGATCTGGATCGCCGCCCGCCACGCCCAGATAGATCAGCGCCGGAACAACCATGCCCGCCGCGGCGGCAATGATGGGAAGGCGCCTGTCATTCCATGTTGAAAGATGGCCGTCGACCAATTCGCGCTTAATCTCCAGCCCGACCAACAGGAAAAATATCGCCATCAGTCCGTCATTTATCCAGAGATGCACGGTCATCGGACCAAGCTTTGGCGTTAGTTCGGGCCCAATCACCGCGTGCACGAAATGGGCATAGCTATCGGCAAAAGGCGAATTGGCGACAAGCAGCGCCAAAGCCGCAGCCACCATCAGTAAAATGCCGCCGGCCGCTTCGCTGGAAAGAAACGCGCGCAATGCGGATTGGTTGGGTCGCTTTTGGAGCGTTTCAGTCATCGTCCAGCTATATGCCCGCCCGCATAATTGATAGCAAGCATGAGCCAAAACATTGAGCAAATCCCTTGCTTTAGCGGTTTCGGTTGGTCTAGAAACTTCCAAAAGGGCATTAAATATGGCCAATATGGCGGGATTGAGTCGAACTATTGACGACACAGATACGGATCCGATGGCGGATGAATCGGTTGAGCTGACCGAAGGTCAAAAGGCGTGCCTTAGGCTGGTCGACGACCACATGACGTCCAAAGAAATCGGCCGTTCTCTGGGAATTTCACACTTCACTGTCGATCAAAGGTTGGACGCGGCGCGGCGCAAGTTGAACGCCGCAACGCGCAAGGATGCCGCGAAAATTTTTGCGGCTATTGAACAACGCACCATATCCGAGCCATTCGTATACGAAACGCAAGACCTTGAGCGAGAGGAATATAGCGCTAGCCAGAACGGGCTAC
The DNA here is from genome assembly GCF_044354325.1 of Sphingorhabdus sp. Lineage (GTDB taxonomy): Bacteria > Pseudomonadota > Alphaproteobacteria > Sphingomonadales > Sphingomonadaceae > Sphingorhabdus_B. Next base: position 30,116 of record NZ_JBILAF010000008.1, read on the forward strand.
CGAAACGGATGGGACGGGTCGTTGCGAAAATTGCTGCACGCGTTTCTGTTCCGCCCATCGGTGGCGAAAGACATGATCTATCCCCAAAGGATATCGTGGTTCAATCGCTGAATATTGCATTTTTCAGCACAGTGGCGTTTGCATTTGTTGTTGCTGTTTTGACGGGTACGTTTCGACTGTTTCAATAAACGTCTTTCGCTGGCTGAAGCTGAATTCAGAACTAGAGGGAGACAGTTTATGGTGAATTTCGAACATGAGACCGCCCGCCAATTGGCATCTGACATCCGGTCGACCCACCAATCGATAGATAACGCGCTTGCAGACCTGGCCAGCCTTGCTTTTTCGGTCATTGATGTGTGCCGAAATTCCGACGCACCACCCGCGCATACACAGGCTGCAATCGAAGGCGTGGCGAACGGACTGACCATGATGGTCGATGCCCGCAAGGGCTTTGTCAACGCGCACCGCAAAATCGTCGTCGCGCAACGCGACAGCAATCTTCAAGAAATCAACTTCGGCTGCGTTGGCCCCGGTCCGCTTACCCGACCATCCGGTCTTCGGGTCGTAAACAGCTGATGCTGGGCGCCCTTGCCCGGACGCGGGCTATATTCTGAGGACGGGCAAGGGATGGATATTCTCCAGTCAGCTTTTATTTTCGCGCTTGTGCTGTGCACGCTTTATGCGGCCATCAATGGCGGACGTACCGGCAGGGCTGGCGCTGCCATTTTCATCGTTGCGACACTATTGAGCGCCGCTGCCGCAACGATGAACCCCAGTTGGGCAACCACATCTTATGGACTGTTCGCCGTGGATGGGGGCTGCTTGATTGCACTCATTGTGCTGGCGCTGCACAGTAACCGTTATTGGCCGATATGGGCGATGGGGTTTCAAACCGTGGCCGTCGCAACGCATATGGCAACGCTTTGGATACCGGACTTCGTGCCGAAATCCTATCAGGCATTATTATCCTTTTGGGCGATACCAATCCTGTGGGTGATGGTGATGGGCACGCGCAAAGACCGCCAATATGAACGGGGCAAAGTCCAGACCGCGTGAGACAACATCTTTTCGGAACACTGCATATCAAAACGGCGCGACATCGATCGCAGCCGGTTGAGGGGTCGCACCTGTGCCTAACTGGATTTTCCCAATCGCCGAAACAGCACAGCGCGAACTGTTACTGTTCAGCGCGATCTGGCTGTTGATTGGTGCCATTGACGATCTGTGCGTCGATGCAATCTGGGCGGTAAGGCGGCTGTACCGAAAGATTGCCTTTTATTGGCACAGGCCGCCGATGACGGTGGATGAACTGCCGGCAAAGTCCGGGCCCGGGCTGATGGCGGTTTTGATACCGGCATGGGGCGAGGCAGCGGTCATCGGCGCGATGCTGGGCAACTGCACGCGCAGCTGGGCCAACAGCGGATGCGAGCACCGAATATATGTTGGCTGCTACCCAAATGACCCGCACACATCGGCCGCAGTCATTCAGGCCGCAAAGCACAACCCAGTTATCCGGCTCGTGCTGGTCGACCATATCGGCCCCACCACCAAAGCCGATTGCCTCAACCGGCTTTGGAAGGCGTTACGCGCCGATGAAATCGCGGGCGGTTACACAGCCAAGGCCATTGTCCTGCATGACGCAGAAGACGCCGTCCACGCGGATGAGCTTCGGGTGTTCGACAGGCTGATCGCCATAGGTGGCGCGGTGCAATTGCCGGTCATTCCGGTGCGGACAAAAAGTTCGCGATGGATCAGCGGGCATTATTGCGACGAATTTGCCGAAGCCCATGGCAAGAATATGGTCGTGCGCGAGGCGATGGGCGCGTCGCTGCCGCTGGCTGGCGTCGCCTGCGCGATTGAACGCAATCTGATGGGCCGGCTGGCCATTATGAACGGTGGCGATCCGTTCGATCCAAACAGCCTGACCGAGGATTATGAGCTGGGCATACGTATTGGGGCTGCTGGTGGACGGACCATCATGGCGCGAATTTTGGACAGCAATGGCCGGCTAATAGGGACCAGAGCCTATTTTCCCGATACGCTCACAAGCTCGGTCCGCCAAAAAACGCGTTGGCTGACGGGCATTGCCCTTGCCGGTTGGGACAGGCTGGGGTGGAACGGCAATCTCGCGCAGAAATGGATGTTGCTGCAGGATCGCCGGTCGATACTCGCAGCGATCGTGTTGAGTGCAGCCTATGCCTGCATCTTGCTCACGGCGATTTTGACGGTGGCTGAAACACAAGGCGCGTACCAGCCAAAACCCTTGGCCCCGACGCTCATTGTCCTTTTATGGTGTAACGCGGCCTTTCTTTTCTGGCGGCTGTTTGTTCGGGCCGGCTTTGTCGCCGCGCTGTACGGTCCAAAAGAAGCACTGCTGTCGATCCCGCGCAGCGTCATTACGAACATTATCGCGATCATGGCCGCGCGGCGGGCCTGCATGGTCTATGCACGGCATTGTTTCGGGGTACCGCTGCGCTGGGACAAAACCGCCCACCATATTGTCCCTGCATCATTGGTCCGGCCCGACTGATGCGCGGGCGCGCCTTGGCATCGATAGCTTTGCTATGTGCAACATGGGTCACGGCCCGCATCGCCGTCACAACGATGGATACCAGGACGGTAAGCGAGACCGATCATGGAACATATCCAAATCCAGTCCGCATGGGGCCCGTCCCGAAGCTGGCGAGCACCCCAACATTCACCCATTACAGTTCGCAGCACGGCGTTGCGGCCCGCGCGGTGCGGCACGCCCAAAATAGCCAAGCCAAGATCGCCCTCCCGCCGGAGGGCGCAGCGCCATTGTTCTTCAGCGCAGGCACGCCTGTGCGGATCTCCCCCGCCGCATTCCTTCCGACTGACCCCGATGTTGTCAGCGAAATCAGTGCGCCGCCTCCATCTGCGAGCACTCCGCAAGGATTTGAGGTCTATGCGTATAGCTTTTGGCGGCGGGGCAGTTCCCCCGCTGGAATGCTTGGCAACGGGCAATATGGCGGCAGCCAAAGTGCCGTGATCGCCGCAATCCCCGTCCTGCGCTTCTCCGCCAACCCTGGCCCCTCGCGCCTGTCCATGGCTGGCCGGGTATCGGTTGCGCATGGCAGCGTGCGCGAAAGGGAGTTGGCAGCAGGGGCGCGTTGGCGACCCGTTGCGCGCATTCCAGTGCAGGTCATTGCCGAACGTAGATTTCGCGAAAACCGCACCGATGCATTTGCGGCCTTGGTCGCAGGGGGGCAATCTGGCGTAAAATTGCCACTTGGCTTTCGGTTCGATGGCTATGGGCAGGCAGGTTTTGTTTCAGGCCAAGGCGGCGGCCCCTTTGCCGATGTGGCGGCGCAAGCACATCGGTCCATCGCACAATCGCAACGGGCATCTTTTGTGATTGGCGCAGGGATTTGGGGTGGTGGTCAAGACAATGTCATGCGCATTGATGTCGGCCCAAATATCCGCGCAAATGTCAGCGCGGGCGGCGCAGTATTCCAACTGGACGCAAGCTGGCGTTGGCGCGTTGCGGGCCACGCACAGCCGGGCAATGGGCCAGCGGTAACATTGTCCACCAGTTTCTAAGCACCAGCCTTTATCCTGCCGCTAAATGCCGTTAGGGTCTGTCGGTCAAACATGGATATCTATCTTCCTATAGCCAATTTGTCGGTCAATGCGCTGGTCATCATCCTGCTGGGTGGCGGCGTTGGTGTGTTGTCTGGAATGTTTGGCGTAGGCGGCGGGTTCCTGACCACGCCATTGCTTATTTTCTACGGCATCCCGCCAGCCGTTGCCGCAGCATCCGCATCCACGCAGGTAACCGGCGCAAGTGTATCGGGCGTTTTTGCGCATATGAAACGCGGCGGTGTCGATTTCCAAATGGGCGCTGTTCTCGTGTTCGGCGGCATTTTCGGCACAGCTGCGGGCGCTGCGATCTTTGAAATATTGGAAGCGCTTGGCCAGATCGATACCGTCATCAACATCCTATATGTCATCATGTTGGGTAGCATCGGCGGAATGATGGCGAAAGAAAGCCTGACCAGCGTCCGCGCGACCCGTGCCGGTAAACCCGTGCCAGCGGCGAAAAGGCGGCACCATCCATTGGTCGCCAATTTGCCGATGCGTTGGCGTTTCTACCGGTCGGGTCTGTATATTTCGCCACTCGCACCGCTGATATTGGGTTTCATCACGGGCATTATGACCATGCTGTTGGGCGTGGGCGGCGGGTTCATCATGGTACCCGCCATGCTCTATTTGCTTGGCATGGGCGCGCAGGTTGTGGTGGGCACATCTTTGTTCCAGATATTGTTCGTCACCATGGCATCCACCATGATGCACAGCCTGACCACCAAGGCGGTCGATATTGTGCTCGCGGTATTCTTGCTGATCGGAAGTGTCACCGGCGCGCAAATTGGCGCACGATTGGCGCAGCGGATGCGTCCTGAATATCTCCGCCTGTTTTTGGCAATCATTGTCCTGCTCGTCGCCATCCGGATGGCGCTTGGCCTTGGCTGGCGTCCGGACGAAATCTACACGTTGCAAGCCCTGTGATGCGCTTGATCGCCCTGTTCCTGTTTTTGCTGCCGGTGGCGGCGGGTGCCCAAAATGTGCCCAAGCTGGTGCCCGATGTGTCGCAGCGCGAAATCAACATTCAATCGGGATTCACCGGCGCTGAAATGCTGTTATTTGGTGCGATCATTTACCCGCGCGGCGTTGCGCCGGAGGGTCAAGTGGACGTCGCCGTTGTCCTGCGCGGGCCAACGCGCGCGGTGACGCTGCGCGAAAAGCAGAATATTGCAGGCATCTGGATTAACGCGGACAGCACCGATTTCCGCTCTGTCCCTGCTTATTACGCAATCGCCTCATCCCGCCCGCTGCGCGAAATCGTCGATAGCAAGACCGCGGCTATTTACGAACTTGGCCTCGAAAGATTGCAATTGTCGCCCAGCGGTGAAGTCGATGCCGCAGAGCAAAAACGCTTTGTCGATGGCCTTGTCGATCTCAACCGCCGCAACGGTCTTTTCCGGCAGGAGGCAGGCACCGTCGAAATCACCGATCAAGTATTGTACCGCGCGCGCCTCAATATTCCATCGAGCGTCCCTGTTGGCACATATACCGCCGAAACATTGCTGATCCGCAATGGCCGCGTCATTGTCGCGGACGACAATGTGCAAGTGCGGATACGCAAAACCGGGTTTGAACAAGTGGTGACCATCATGGCGCAAGATTATGCCTTCTTCTATGGTGCCATGGCGGTGCTTGTCTCTTTGCTGCTGGGCTGGTTCGCCGGATATGTTTTCCAGCGCTTTTAAGCGGGCCTAACGGGGCCATTTCCATCCCCATGGTAAATATATCTTTACCTTCTGCACCTATCGCTGGCCGCTTCCTTACATCAAAGGCAGTTAAGCGATGGATATGACAGGGCATGGGCCGTTTACGTCCGTAGAACCCAGTGCGCAGGGACAAGCCGAAGCGACGGATGCGCTGCACCCTATCGGCTTTGTTATGGACATTGCCGGATCAAGTTCTCAAATCACCCTCGACGCCAGCATATTAACCAAGCTGATGTCACATGGCGATCCCAGCATTGCGATGGCCGGACAAGTGGGCAGCCAAATCAAGATTCGCATTGGCCATAATTGGCTGCTCGCCAGTATCCGCACACAACGGATGCATGACCGCGACCA
>NZ_JBILAF010000138.1:0-4917 GCF_044354325.1 Sphingorhabdus sp.
TATGGCGCAAGTCGACTTTCTGGGCGAAGGCGACGAAGACCGCCAGACCGGCAAAATCTCCAATTTCCGCCGCGGGGTCACGCGTTATCCAATCCCCGGAAGCGAAGTCTATGCGGTGTCGAGCGCGGACATGAGGCAAGTCTATGCCACCGACGCGCGCGCACATGTTGAAATCGGCACCGTTGTCCCAACCCAGGATATTCGCGGCGCGCTCTATGTCGACGCGCTGCTCGGCAAGCATTTCGCGCTCGTGGGTTCAACGGGTACCGGCAAATCAACCTGCGCCGCTCTCATCGTGCATAAGATGTGCGATATCGCCCCTGACGGCCATATCGTCATGATTGACCCCCATGGCGAATATAGTGCGGCGTTCAAACAAAATGGCGCGTTGTTCGATGTGAACAATCTGGCGATGCCTTATTGGATGATGAACTTTGCCGAACATTGCGAAGTGTTCGTCACCTCCACCGGCGACGACAGGCAAATTGACTCAGACATTCTCGCCCGCTGCCTGTTGCAGGCGCGGGCCAAAAACCGCATTGCCGAAACGATTGGCAAGCTGACGGTTGATGCGCCAATCCCCTATTTATTGTCTGACCTGACCAACATCATCCAGAATGAAATGGGTAAGCTCGACAAGGCAACGTCGTCCGCGCCGTTCATGCGGTTGAAGACCAAAATTGACGAGCTGAAAGCCGATCCCCGCTACAATTTCATGTTTTCGGGCCTGCTGGTCGGCGACACCATGGCCGATTTTATCGGTAAGATTTTCCGTCTGCCATCACATGGCAAACCGATTTCGATTATCGATGTGTCCGGCGTGCCTTCCGACATCACGTCGACCGTTGTCGCGGTGCTATCGCGTCTGGTGTTTGACTATGCCATCTGGTCGCGCAACGAAGCGCAGCGCCCCATCCTGCTCATCTGCGAAGAGGCCCATCGCTACATTCCGTCGGATCGCGTTTTCAAAAACAGCGCAGTGCGCTCCATCCTTGAACGCATTGCCAAGGAAGGCCGGAAATATGGTGTGTCGCTGGGCCTGATTACCCAGCGTCCGTCCGATTTGGCCGAAGGCGTGCTGTCGCAATGCGGCACGATCATTTCGATGCGATTAAACAACGAACGCGATCAGGCATTTGTCCGCGCCGCCATGCCCGAAGGGGCGCGCGGTTTCCTGGATGCCGTCCCTGCCTTGCGCAACCGCGAATGCATCATCTGCGGCGAAGGTGTCAGCATTCCCATCCGCGTCTCGCTCGACCATTTGGAAGCGGATAAACGCCCGGCATCGGAAGACCCGCTGTTTAGCGCGCTTTGGCGCGAAACAGGTGGCGAAGCCGGAATATTGGACCGCGTCGTGCGCAGGTGGCGTGCGCAGGGGCGGTGATTGCCGCGGCACGGGCTGGAGGCATGTCCACGCTTGCAATGTAGGATTGGCTTTGAGACTATCGCCCCGCGCACGCGAAAGCGCGCACGGCTCTTTCTCAATGTTGAGACCACCCGCAAAAATACAGAGCCCCGTTCACCATTAAAGCGACAAAGCAGACAGTAAAAACGCTGCTCCACGTTGCTTTTGTCGCGTTAGGGTCAGGACAAAGAGCGCCGTTTTCTTCATGGGCATTCGTCCCAAAAATCTAATATTGCCCTGATCATTCGTTGAGGTTGGGCCTCAGATACTGCCGTGCCCGATCCAAATCGAGTGCGCGCCGTGCGGCATAGTCCGCAACCTGATCTTCGCCAATCCGCGCAACGCCGAAATATTCGGCTTGGGGGTGCCCGAAATAAAATCCGCTGACGGCTGCGGTAGGCAGCATGGCAAAGCTTTCGGTCAAGGTGATGCCCGTTTTCTGGGTCGCATCCAACAGGTCGAACAATATCGGCTTCAGGCTGTGGTCCGGACATGCGGGGTAGCCCGGCGCGGGCCGGATGCCGCGATATTCCTCACGGTTCAGCGCCTCGATGGTGAACTGCTCGTCGGGCGCATAACCCCATAATGTTGTGCGGACATGCTCGTGCATCCGCTCGGCAAAAGCTTCGGCCAAACGGTCAGCGAGCGCTTTCAACATAATGTCGGAATAATCATCGATATTGGCTTTGAACTGCGCCAAATGCGTGCCGATGCCATGGCCAGTTGTCACGGCAAATCCGCCAATCCAGTCGCCATCGCGGCTGATGAAATCGGCCAGACACATGTTCGCCCTGCCTTCGCGCTTGGCGATTTGCTGCCGCAGGAACGGCAGGCGAATATGGCTCTCGGTCTGTTCGCAATAGACCACAACATCGTCGCCATCGCGCTGGCATGGCCACAGGCCCGCAACGCCCTTTGCGCGGAGCCATTTTTCGCTGATGATTTTATCGAGCATCGCATTGGCATCGGCAAACAGGCTGGTGGCACTTTCGCCAACGACTTCATCGGTCAGAATATCGGGGTAATTGCCATGCAGTTCCCATGCGCGGAAAAACGGCGTCCAATCGATATAATTGCGCAGATCGGCAAGGTCCCAGTCATCATAGACATGCACGCCAGGCTGTAATGGCGGGGCAGGCTTCAGCGTCTCGGCCATCTCGAACGCATTGGCGCGGGCTTCCTCCAGCGAAGCCAATGGCTTTGCGGTCTTGCCCGCACGGGCATCGCGGATGTGGCTATATTCGGCGCGGGTGTCAGCGACGAACTTTTCGGCCATAGTATCGCTGACCAATGTGCCCGCAACACCGACCGCGCGCGAGGCATCGAGCACATGAATGACGGGGCCCGAATAAACAGGCTCAATCCGCAACGCCGTATGCGTTTTGGACGTGGTAGCGCCGCCGATCATCAACGGCATCGTCATGCCCGTCTTCTGCATTTCTTCAGCGACGGTGACCATCTCGTCCAGCGAAGGTGTGATCAGGCCCGATAGCCCGATCATGTCGGCATCATGGTCGACCGCCGCTTTCAATATGTCTTGCCACGGGACCATCACGCCCAGATCGACAATCTCAAAACCATTACACTGCAGCACCACGCCGACGATATTCTTGCCGATGTCATGGACGTCGCCCTTGACGGTCGCCATGATGATCTTGCCCTTGCCCTTCGCGCCGACTTCTTTCTCGGCCTCGATATAAGGGAACAGATGCGCGACCGCTTTTTTCATAACACGCGCCGATTTCACGACCTGCGGCAGGAACATTTTGCCCGACCCGAACAAGTCGCCAACGACATTCATGCCGTCCATCAATGGGCCTTCGATTACCTCGATAGGCCTGCCGCCCGCAGCCTTGATCGCCAGCCGTGCTTCTTCGGTGTCGTCGACGATATGCGCATCAATGCCTTTGACCAAGGCATGCTCAAGACGCTTTTTAACGTCCCAGCCGCGCCATTCGGCCTCCGCCTTTTCCTGCGCTATATCCGTACCGCGATATTTCTCGGCCAAGGTAATGAGGCGCTCGGTGGCATCGGGGTCGCGGTTGAGGATCACATCTTCGCACGCCACCCGCAGTTCCGGATCAATATCGTCATAGATATCCAACTGCCCTGCATTAACGATCGCCATATCGAGGCCGGCAGGGATCGCATGATATAAGAAGATCGAGTGCATCGCGCGGCGCACAGGCTCGTTACCGCGGAAGGAAAAGGACAGGTTGGAAAGGCCGCCCGAATAATGCGCATGCGGGCACAGAACGCGTAGCTCTTTCAGCGCCTCGATAAAATCGACGCCATAATTATTATGCTCTTCAATCCCCGTTGCCACCGCAAAAATATTGGGATCGAAAATGATGTCTTCGGGCGGAAACCCAATGCCGACCAGCAAGTCATAAGCGCGCTTGCAGATTTCGACCTTGCGCTCTTTGGTGTCGGCCTGCCCTGTCTCGTCGAACGCCATCACCACGACAGCCGCGCCATAGGCCATGCACAGCCGCGCCTGATGCAAAAAGGCTTCTTCGCCTTCTTTCATCGAAATCGAATTCACGATGGGCTTGCCCGAAACACATTTCAGCCCCGCCTCAATGACGCTCCATTTGGAACTGTCGATCATCAACGGCACCCGCGCAATGTCTGGTTCGGCCGCGATCCGTTTGATGAATGTCGTCATCGCCTCATGCGCGTCGAGCAGACCTTCATCCATATTGATGTCGATAATCTGCGCGCCATTTTCGACCTGGTCGCGCGCGACTTCGACAGCGGCTTCATAATCGCCGGACAGAATGAGCTTCTTGAACTTGGCACTGCCGGTGACGTTCGTACGTTCACCGATGTTGACGAAACGGGAGGAGGAGGATGTCATATTTTTATGTTCAGCTTTAAGGAGTTCAGGCGGCCATGATGAAGGGTTCGAGGCCAGCGAGCCGAGTGACCAGTGGTGGCTGCGGGATGCTGCGCGGGGCGCGGCCCTCAACGGCCTTGGCAATCGCGGCGATATGCGCAGGCGTGGTGCCGCAACAACCGCCGACGATGTTGACCAGCCCATCATCCAGCCATTGGCCAATCAGCTGCGCCGTCGTTTCGGGTAGCTCGTCATATTCGGCAAGGTCATTGGGCAGGCCCGCATTGGGATAGGCCATAACAAGCGCATCGGCTTGCTTTGACAAAGCGGCCAAATGCGGACGCAACAGGTCAGCGCCGAACGAGCAATTCAACCCGATGGTCAGTGGTTTGACGTGCCGGATCGCGGCCCAAAATGCCTCAACGGTATGGCCCGACAGATTGCGACCGGCCATATCGGTGATCGTCATAGATATCATCAAGGGCACGTCCCGGCCCGATGCCAGTGCGGCTTCCTGCGCCGCCATCGCAGCGCATTTGGCGTTCAGCGTGTCAAAAATCGTTTCAATCAGCAGGAAATCCACGCCACCTTCGATGAGCGCGTCGCATTGTTCGCGATAGACGCCTTTCAGATAATCAAAGTCGATTTCGCGATAGCCGGGGTCGTTGACGTC
>NZ_JBILAF010000044.1:0-15317 GCF_044354325.1 Sphingorhabdus sp.
AAACGCCTGTTGGAAATCATCCATATGGTCGCGCAGGCGGGTGAAGCGATGCGGCTGTGCCACCGCAATCACGCGGCCCTGTGCGCCTTCGCGTGCTGCAGACAGAACCGCGCGGATTTCAACGGGGTGATGGCCATAATCGTCGATGATGGTCACACCATCGACTTCGCCAACCTTGGTAAAGCGCCGTTTGACACCACCAAATTTGTCAAAGCCGTGGGCGACCGCTTCATCGCTCATACCCATTTCAAGGCCGACCGCGATGGCAGACAAAGCATTTTGCACATTATGCCGTCCGGGCATTGGCAAGACGACGCCCTCTATCGTGCGTTGCGATCCGTCGCGCGCGCGGACAACCACATCGAAGCGATTGCCACCGGGGAAAGGTGTTACATTTTCGCCGCGAATGTCGGCCTGCGCCGAAAAACCATAAGTGATAATCCGGCGATCGCGGATCTTGGGCAAAATCGCCTGAACCTCTGGATGGTCGAGGCACATGATTGCCGCGCCATAAAAAGGCACGTTTTCGACAAATTCGACAAAGGCCCGTTTGATGGCATCAAAATCGCCATAATGATCGAGATGTTCTGGATCGATGTTGGTGACAACCGCCAGCGTGCCATCAAGGCGCAGGAAGCTGCCGTCGCTTTCGTCGGCCTCAACGACCATCCAGTCACTCGCACCCAGACGCGCGTTTGACCCATAGCTGTTGATGATGCCGCCGTTAATCACGGTTGGGTCAATGCCGCCATGGTCGAGCATCGCGGCAATCATGGACGTCGTCGTTGTCTTGCCATGCGTCCCTGCCACGGCAACGGTGTTCTTCAACCGCATCAGCTCGGCCAGCATTTCTGCGCGGCGCACCAGTGGAATGCGCCGTTCAAGCGCAGCATCGCGTTCGGGATTGCCTTTTTTGACCGCAGTGGACGTTACCACAACAGCCGCATCGCCAAGGTTATCCGCGCTATGCCCGATCATCACCTTGATACCGCGCTTGCGCAGGCCATCGACAACATAGCTGTCGGCGATGTCGCTGCCCTGCACCTGATAGCCAAGATTGTGCATGACCTCGGCAATGCCGGACATGCCGATGCCGCCAATGCCGACAAAATGGACGATGCCAATATCCGTTGGGACACCCTTCATGATATGCTCTTTCGTGCGAGTGCGGGTGCGGCACCAAAGGATGCCGATGTGTCGGGCTTTGCGGTAAGACCATGCATGATTGGCGCGCGGCCAAAGGATTCCACAAGGTCAGCCAAATCGGAAACGGCGTTAGGACGGCCACAGCTTTTGGCCGCCTTTGCCGCATTTTCGAGCGCGCCGGGTTCAAGCGCAATTTTTTCTATTTGCTTGGCGAGCTCAACCGCGGTGAAGGCGGGCTGCGCAATCGCGCGCGCGCCGCCGGCGGCGACCATTTCTTTGACGTTGTAGCTTTGGTGATCATCGGTCGCGCTTGGCAATGGCACCAAAATCGCTGGACGTCCGGCGCAGGTCAGTTCGGACACCGTTGATGCCCCCGCACGCGCGATGACTATATGCGCCCAGCCCAACCGTTCGGGCAGGTCGGGCAGATAGGTTGCGAGCTCCGCCGGAATGTCATGTGCGGCATATGCCTGACGGACCGTTTCAATATCTTCTTCGCGGCACTGCTGCGTAACCTGAAGACGGCGGCGCAAATTCAGCGGCAGGCGGGCAAGGCCATCGGGGACAATATCGGACAATATGGTCGCGCCTTGGCTCCCCCCCGTCACCAGCACGCGAAAAATGCCGTCGGCCAAAAGCGGCGGATAGGGCTCATCACGCAGCGCCAACACGTCTTCGCGGATCGGATTTCCAACCAGATGCACCTTGCTCGCATAACGCGGCGACAGACGCAGCACGTCGGGATAGGCCGTCGCAATAGCGTTCACCTGCCGCGCGGTGAAGCGATTGACGCGGCCGAGCACGGCATTTTGTTCGTGAATGATCGTCGGAATTTTTTCGGCAAATGCGCCCAACAAGGCAGGGAATGCGGGATATCCGCCAAAGCCGACAACGGCCGTTGGGTCAAAGCCGGCGTAAAAGCGCCGCGCCATCATGCGACCTTCAGCGATAGCCCGAATGCCGGGCAGCCAACTGCGCGGGCTTTTCGTGATACGGCCAGCGGGCAAAATATGCGTCGCGATCTTTTCGGGGCAGCCCGGAATTTTAGCGCCGCGCGCATCGGTTATCAGCGCAACGTGGTGGCCTCTATTCAGAAGTTCCTGCCCCAGCGCGAATGCAGGGATAAGATGCCCCCCTGTCCCGCCAGCGGCCAACACATAATGCCGAGAAATCGTCATGGCCGCTATCCCTTCACCATATACAGCGACCGGTCAAGATATGGGTTTCGCTTCGTCAGCGCCAAGATGAGACCACAGGCCACCGACAGCGCCAAAATGGACGATCCACCGTAACTGATAAACGGCAAGGTCATGCCCTTTGACGGAAAGACGCCAAGGTTCACGGCCATGTTTATCATCGCCTGACCACAAAATTGCGCGCCAAGCCCGGTTACGGCGAGAACCACGAACTGGTCTTTTTCATCGAGCAGGCGAATGATGATGCGGACCAATATGGCGAAATACAAAATGGCGATAAGCATGCACGCCAACAGACCGAATTCTTCACCGATGACGGAGAAGATATAATCGGTGTGCCCTTCAGGCAGCGAATATTTTTTGATACCAAGACCGGGGCCAAGACCAAAGAAGCCACCGTTGGTCATCGTCGCCATCGCCATTTTGTCATGCGTCAGCCCTTCGGTTCCGAAAATCCATGCATCGATGCGCTGCGTTGCGACCGGATAGAAATTATAGGCCAGCACGATAAACACCACGCCGCTGATGATCAGTCCCCAAAGCCGTGATGCCGGGACGCCGGAGACCATCATCAACGCAAACCATGTGCCCATGAACAAGATGGTCTGGCCAAGGTCAGGCTGCAACAACAAGAGGAAGCAGACGAAACCCGTCACGATGCTGCTTAAGACAAGTACCGGCAAGGATGGGTCTTTCAAACGCCAGCTGATAATCCACGCCATTGCGACGGCGTAAAAGGGCTTCAGAAATTCAGAAGGCTGAAGCCCTGCAAAACCCGCACCAATCCAGCGTTGCGACCCGTTCACCTCGCGGCCAATGATGGGCACAAGCGCCAGCAGCACGAAGAATATGCAAAAGCCAAAAACCCCAAAGCGGCGGGCCTGTTCGCGTGGATACATCGATACGAGAAGCATCAACGGCACCCCGACAATCACCCACATCAATTGCCGGTAAAAGAAGTATAAGGATGACAATTGCGTTGTGGACGACGACAGGCGCTGCGCACCCGCAGGCGAGGCCGCAGCAACAGCCAACAACCCAACCGCGATCAACACCATCATGAGCGACAGCAGCACGCGGTCGAGTTCCCAGAACCATACGCCAAGTGGCGATCGGTCGCCGCGGCCAAGCCGGTTCGCAAAACCGATTTTGCCGGTCTTTGCGGCCAGTACCCAAGGGACTTCTTTACGTTCGCCGCTCATAACGCCTCAACAATCGCCCGGAACGCGTCACCGCGCGCCTCAAAATCTTTGAACTGGTCGAACGACGCGCAAGCGGGCGACAGCATGATAACATCGCCTGGTTCGGCTTGGGCCGCAGCGGAACAGACCGCAGTGCCCATCATTTCGCTACGCTCGACCGGCATATGCGGTGACAGCAGCTCGTTAAACAATGGTCCCGCCTCACCAATGGTATAGGCTTTCACGACATGGCCGAAATTGGGAATGCACTCATCCAGATTATCTGATTTCGGCAAACCGCCGACGATCCAGTGCACGCGTGGATAGGCCGCGAGCGCGGGTGCAGTCGATGCTGCATTGGTGGCTTTGCTGTCATTAACGAACAAGACGCCATTGCGTTCGGCAACGACCTCCATCCGGTGCGCAAGACCCTGAAATGTCGCCATTGCCGGGCGCCATTGCGCCTCCGTCACGCCGAGCGATTCCACGATCGCGATGGCAACAGCGATATTCTGCAGATTATGGGGGCCTTGCAACGAAGGCCAGTCCGCCTGCCCTGTGACCATCGCCGGGTCTGCCAGATGGACCAATTCGGCGCCGCGCCGCGCAAGCACATCGCGATAGACCTGCTCGGTATCGGCGTCACCTTTGCCAAAGACGGAATGCGTGCTTCCAGCCTGCATGTCGAACAGCCGCGCCTTTGACGCGACATAGCCTGCATACCCATCATAGCGATCCAAATGATCGGGCGACAGATTAATCAGCGCCGCCGCATCGCATGACAGAGAGTGGGTAATGTCGATCTGGTAGCTGGAAAGTTCCAACACATATACGCCGCCTGCTGGCAACGGTGCCTGCGACAAAATTGGCAAGCCAATGTTTCCGCCCATGCGAACGGGCAACCCAGCGCTACTCAACAGATGGTGGACCAAGGCCGTCGTCGTCGATTTCCCATTGGTGCCGGTAATGCCAACAACATGGTGCGGCGGCAGGCTTGCCCGCGCCATTGCGAATAATTCGATGTCGCCGATTAACGGAAGCCCTTCGGCCTTCGCCTTGTCCGCTATGGGATGGCGGTTGATGGGCACGCCGGGCGACACAACAATCGCATCATAGCCAGACAGGTCCGCGAGCAACGGATCGCCAATATTCGCGATATCGGCAATTTTGGCACGCGCGCCCTCGTCATTATCCCATGCAAGGATTTCGGCCCCGCCCGCAACAAGCGACCGCGCAGCTGCAAGGCCGGAGCGCGCAAGCCCCAGTATCGCAAACTTACGGTCTTTGAAGGCGGGTGTTGTAATCATCTGAGCTTGAGGGTCGATAGA
Organism: Sphingorhabdus sp.; assembly: GCF_044354325.1. GTDB lineage: Bacteria > Pseudomonadota > Alphaproteobacteria > Sphingomonadales > Sphingomonadaceae > Sphingorhabdus_B. The sequence goes on from NZ_JBILAF010000044.1 coordinate 4,852, forward strand.
CCTGCAAGCGCGAGTACGAAAGCGACAATCCAAAAACGGATAACAACGGTTGGTTCCGACCAGCCAAGCTGTTCAAAATGATGGTGGATGGGTGCCATGCGGAAAATACGCTTTCCGGTGCGTTTGAACCAGAACACCTGAATGATGACCGACAGCGCCTCAATCACGAAAAGCCCGCCGATGATGGCGAGCACGAATTCATGATGTGCGACAACGGCGATAGCGCCCAATGTGCCGCCAAGGGCAAGGCTGCCGGTATCACCCATGAACACAGCAGCAGGCGGCGCGTTGAACCACAGGAACGCCAAACCAGCGCCAACGATGGCACCGCACAACATCGCAAGATCGCCAGCGCCCAAGTAAAAGGGGATACCCAAATAAGCCGCATATTTGGCGTTACCGACCATATAGACGATCAGCATGAACGCGATGGAGGCGATAATCACCGGCATCGTGGCCAATCCGTCAAGACCATCGGTCAGGTTCACCGCATTGCCAAAGGACACGATGACAAACGCGCCAAAAGGCACATACCACCAACCCAGATCAACAACGGGGCCTTTGACGAAGGGCAGATACAACATACCGCCCGATTGCGAGACAATCAGCGATACCGCAACGCCCGCAATCGCAAACTCCATAAGCAGCCGGACCCTGCCCGAAACGCCCTTGTGACTGCGCTTTTTGACCTTATCATAATCGTCAAGGAACCCGACGGTGCCAAAGCCTGCTGTCACCAGCAGACACGCCCAAACATACACATTGGTCAGGTCCATCCACAGCAACATAGAGACACCGACCGACACCAATATCATCAGGCCGCCCATAGTCGGCGTGCCGACCTTGGCGAGGTGTGATTGCGGGCCGTCGCTGCGAATGGGCTGGCCCTTGCCCTGACGGACACGCAGCATGCTGATGAAGCGCGGACCGATTAGCAGACCGATAATCAGCGCGGTGGCAACGGCTGCCCCCGAACGGAAACTGAGATAGCGGATAAGGTTCAAAATACCCGGGAAACCAAGATATTCAGCCAATATATATAGCATTAGTTTTTCCCACCCGTCAGCGCGCTGACGATGGAGGAAAGTCCCATACTATTGGAACCTTTGACCAATATCGTGTCTGATGCGCAAAGATAATTTTGCAGAAGGGCCAATGCCTCCTGCGCGGTCGCGCAATGCGCGAAATTGGCTGGCCCCTCAACCCCTGCGTTCAACTCTTGGGCGAGAATTTCCATCTCTTGACCGACGAGCAGTGCAAAATCCACCTGTGCGGCGGCCAAGGGTGCGGCGAGTGCGCTGTGATATTGCGCACTTTTTGCTCCGAGTTCTTTCATCGAACCCAAAACGGCAATCCGGCGGCCACTGGATGCTTGTCCCAACTGGCCAATCGTCGCCAGCATCGATGCAGGGTTGGCGTTGTAGCTTTCGTCAATAAGATGGCCCGTACCGTCGCTAATGCGAATAACATGGCGCGCGCCGCGCCCGGCAAGGCCGCCCATTTCCGCCATGGCAAGTCCAGCCGAAGCCAAATCGCCGCCTGCTGCGCTAACCGCAGCCAACACCGCCATGCTGTTGGCAATCCAATGCGCGCCGGGCTGCGACAGCGTGAAGGACAGCATATTGTCGCGCACTTTCGCGGTGATCAGCGTGCCGCCCTCTGCAGGCATATGGTCGACCACGCGGACATCGGCATCCGCGCTAAAGCCAAAGGACATGACATTGCCGGTATATTTTTCCGCAGCCGCACGAAGCCGCGCATAATGGGGACTATCGGCGGGCAGGATGGCCGTGCCACCGTCGGCCAAGCCTTCAAATATCTCGGCCTTCGCATCTGCAATGGCGCCCTCGTCCTTGAAAAATTCGATATGCGCCGGGGCAATCGTGGTAATAATCGCGACGTCGGGACGCACAATCTTGCTGAGCGCCCGCATTTCACCGGCATGGTTCATGCCCATTTCGAAAATGCCGAAGTCGCAGTCAGCGGGCATGCGCGCGAGGCTAAGCGGTACGCCGACATGATTGTTATAGCTTTTAACCGACCGGTGCGCGCGCCCGCGTGAATAGCGGTCCAGCGCAGCATAAAGCGCCTCTTTCGTCCCCGTTTTACCCGCAGAGCCCGTTACGCCGATAATCTTGGCCTTGGTCCGTGCGCGTGACGCATGGCCAAGTGCCTCAAGCGCCTGCATCGTGTCGCTGACCAGAATATGCGGGAAAGGTACGGGCTGCGAAACGATCGCGCCGGCGGCGCCATTGGCAAATGCTGTTTCGATGAACCGATGCCCGTCGGTCTCGGCACCCTTGAGCGCAAAGAACAAATCCCCCGCGCCGATTTCGCGGGAATCGAACGCAACGCCATGGACGTCAAAATGTCCGGCAGCCGTCCCGCCGGTCGCGGCGAGCAATTCTTCAAAAGTCCATAAGGGCGTCATGCTGCGCATTCCCGCGCGACTTCGACATCGTCAAACGGCAAAACGCGGCCCATGATGATTTGCCCTTGTTCGTGCCCCTTGCCCGCGATCAGGACGATATCATCAGGTTCGGCATGTTCGATGGCAAAGGCAATGGCATAGCGCCGGTCGCCAATTTCATGTGCCCCGGGCGCGCCGGCCATGATGTCTGCGCGAATAAGTGATGGATCTTCGCTGCGTGGATTATCGTCGGTCACAATCACAATGTCGGAATCCGCAACCGCAACCGCACCCATTTCCGGACGCTTGCCCGTGTCGCGGTCACCGCCTGCACCAAATACCGTGATCAGCTTGCCCTTTGTATGCGGACGCAATGCCGCGATTGCCGCGCGCAGGCCGTCGGGCGTATGGGCATAATCGACATAAACGGGTGCGCCGCTTTTGGTGATAACGGCGCGCTCCAGTCGGCCACGGACGGGCTGCAACCGCGCGAGATGCGACAGCAGGCTTTCCACGTCGCCGCCACTCGCCATCACAACGCCAGCGGCGACAAGCGCGTTTGCGGCCTGATACGCGCCAATCAGCGGCAGTTTCACTTTGTACACGTCACCTTGAATCCGCAGCTCAAGCGTCTGGCCAAGCTGCGTGGCTTCGCGCGAGAGCAATTGCACACCCTTGCCCTTTTCGCCCACGGTAATCATCCGCAGGTCGCGTTTACGCGCCCTTGCAATGACTTGGTCCGACCAGATATCATCTGCCCAGATGACGGCGCAGCCATTTTCATCGACGACCTCATCGAACAAACGCATTTTGGCGTCAAAATAGCTTTCCATCGTGCCATGATAATCAAGGTGATCGCGGCTCAAATTCGTGAATGCGGCGACCGAAACCCGAACGCCTTCGCTGCGATATTGCGACAGACCGTGGCTGGACGCTTCAAATATCGCATGGCTTACGCCTTCGCGGGCCAGACCGGACATGTTCGCAAGAAAGGTCACAATATCGGGCGTTGTCAGTCCCGTCGTTGTTTGGTCCGACGCCGTTGTAATGCCCAATGTGCCGATCGACGCCGCATTGTGCCCCGCCATCCGCCACAGCTGGCGGGTGAGTTCAGCTGTTGATGTCTTGCCATTTGTGCCCGTGACGGCTGCGATCTGTCCGGGAAAGGGACGGAAATAATTGGCGGCCAATTGCGCAAACGCGCGGCGTGGTTCCGCATCAGCGACATGCAATGCGCCAACGACCTTTGCCTCAGGACGCGCGACGATAGCCACCGCACCCGCGGCAATCGCGGCATCGATAAAATCTTCGCCGTTGAAACTGGCACCCTGAAAGGCACCAAAAACTGTTCCGGGCGCAATCTTCCGATGGTCGATGGCAAAGCCGGTCACTGTTCCGTCGGCAAATGCCGGATCGGCATCGCTTACCAATTGCCCGAGCTTCACTATTGCTCTCCCTTCGCCTTCCACAGTAAAGGCATCAGTTCCGATACATCAACATCGCGTTTCATGTCAGGGATAATTCCCATCAACGGACCGATACGCGTAATCGTCTTCTGCACCACCGGCGCCGCGGTATAGCCTGCCGTCCGCTGAAAGCTTGATGCTTCCGTGCCCTTTGGCTCATCCAGCATGACAAGCACAACATAACGCGGGTTATCCATCGGGAAAGCCGCCGCAAAAGTCGAAACAACCAGCGTACGGTTGTAACCGCCAACGCCTGGCTTTTCGGCCGATCCTGTCTTCCCACCGACGCGATAGCCCAAGGCGTCGGCTTTGTTGCCCGTGCCGTCGACGACGATCATGCGCATCAACTGCCGCATCCGCGCGCTGGTCGCCGCGGTAAAGACGCGCTTGCCGGGAATTTTGGCATCCGATTTCGTCTTGAACATCGTGGCCGGCCGATAAATGCCGCCATTGACCATCGCCGCATATGCGCTGGCCAAATGCATGGGTGTAACCGCGATACCATGTCCGAAACCAACGGTCATATTGGTCAGGCGATCCCATGATTTGGGATAGAGCGGCATGGCCTTTTCTGCCAATTCGATGTCGGGACGCGCATTAAAATGCATGGTGCGCAACATCGCATCCATACGGGCAGCACCCAATTGGTCAGAAATTTGTGCAGTTACAATATTCGAACTGTGAATCAATGCCTCGGGCGTGTTCATCCAGCGGTCCGACGGATGCGAATCCCGGATTTTAAACCTGCCGAATTGCAGCGGCTTGGTCGCATCATACCGAACCGAAAGGTCGCGCACTGTGCCTGCGTCCAACGCAGCGGCCACGGTCAGCGGTTTGAAGGTGGAGCCGAGTTCATACACGCGGTTGGTGACGTTGTTCGTTTGCCGCGAAATCGGGTAGCGGCCATCGACAATCGGCTGTCCAAGGTCCGGAATATTTGCGAACGACGGCCGGTTGGGGTTGAACGACGGCAATGTTGCCATGGCGACTACCTCACCCGTCGTGACATCCAATATGACGCCAGCGCCACCTTTGGCGTTCGTTGCGGTCATACCCGAAGCAAGCTCGCTTTCAAGCGCGGCCTGCACGCGGACATCCAAAGCCAAGTTCAGCGGAGTCGACCGCTTCGAAGGGTCGCGCAGATGATCGTTCATGACCCGCTCCATCCCCATCGCACCGCGGCCATCGCGGTTTACGAAACCGAGAACGTGCGCGGCCATGTCATGCTGCGGGTACAGACGCGTTGCCTCACGCGGGAATTCAATGGCAATCTCGCCAAGGTCGTGGACCTGTTTGACTTGCTCGGGCAGCGCGCGTTTGCGCAGATAGCCGGGTTTGTCAGCGGTCAACTTGGCATAAAATTCTGCAGCCGGTGTGTCGGGGAAGATGGCGGCAAGCTGGTTAGCCAATTGCTTGCGGTCGCCCAACAGGTCAGCGGGCTTCACCCAAATGGCATAACCATAGATGCTGCGCGCCAACGGAACGCCGTTGCGGTCAACGATATCGCCGCGCTCGGGCACATATTCCGTGCTGGTTGCCCCATAAGCCCGCGAGCTTTCAAATAAGGCGAGCGTCGCTAAGCGCCCGATGAGCAAGACGACGAACATGCCAAAAGCGGCGAGTAAAACCAGCAGCCGCCAAAAACCGTGCGCTGCAAACGGAGGCGTACCGACGCCGCTTTTCCGGGTCGTGGTGCGGGCCGTTTGCGGCGTCATTAACGGCGGCGTTCGTTAGCAGCTTTTGCCGAAATATCGCGCAAAAGGTCGTCCGACAAAAGCTTTTCATCCATCCGCGCCAAACGCTCGGTGCGGCTCTGCTCTACTTTCGGAGCCTCTACTTTCGCCGCAGCACGCTTTACTGGGGTGGCGAAGATTTTAACGTCGTTGGCCGCAAGCTTCGTGGCGGCGGCCTTAGTGGCGACAGCCTTCGTGGCAACGGCCTTCGTGGCAGCAGCCTTTGGCGCTGCTTGCTTTGGCGTTTCAGCAACGGCTTCCTTTACTACCGCAGGCTCGGCAACAACTTGGGGTGCCGGAACGCTTGCAGCGGCCATCATCACAGGCTTGGTCTCAGGAAGATCGCCAGTCAGGCTGGCAAGCGCAGCTTCGCCATTGACAAATTGGTCCGCCGCAGGGGGCTGATAACCGTACAAAAGTTCGTTCCACTCTTCCAACTGCTGCAGGCTGGCGCGCGTGCGGATTTCCGCCTGAAGGAAGCTGATTTCCCGCTTCGTGTCCATAATTTCACGGTCAACCGCGACAAGGTCGCTGTGCATCGCCGCGACGTTCAGCGACAACGGGTAGAGCAGGATCGCAACCATAAACACCAGCGCAAGCCAGCCCAGGTTTCTAAGTCGTTGCATGGCGAGACTCATGCTGCCAGTCCTCCTGTTGCCCATGCGGGTGCATGTGTGCGGGTTGCGGAACGCAAGGTGGCGGAACGCGACCTTGGGTTGCGGGAAAGTTCGGCTTCTGACGGGCGAATGGCTTTATCCGCCTTTTCAAAAGTGGGTTGCGGTCCGGCGCTGCCGACCATCGGCGCATGACGTGAGCCAGCACTTTCCGCGCCACTGCGGCGACGCAGGAATTGCTTCACGATGCGATCTTCAAGGCTGTGGAACGTCACAACAGCAAGGCGGCCGCCGGGCTTGAGCATGCGCTCGGCAGCTTCCAATCCGTCGGTCAATTCATCCAGCTCGCGGTTCACATGAATGCGGATCGCCTGAAACGCCCGGGTGGCGGGGTCTTTTGGCGCGCCGGGCTTGTGACCGACGGCTTTACGAACGATGGCCGCGAGCTGCGCGGTGGTTGTGATGGGCCGTGCCGCAACGATGGCACGGGCGATGCGCCGCGAGCGGTGTTCTTCGCCATAACGATAGATGATATCGGCAATATCGGCTTCGTCGGCTTCGTTGACAAAATCAGCGGCGGACATGCCGTCCTGCGCCATGCGCATATCGAGCGGGCCATCTTTCTGGAAAGAAAAGCCACGCTCTGCGCGGTCGAGCTGCATTGACGATACGCCGATGTCGAGAACAACGCCATCGACCGACATTATGTCGTCGGCCATCAAAACGTCGTCCATGATAGAAAAGCAGGCCGGGTAAAGACGCAAAGCGCCCTCACTGCGGCCTGCAAGGTCCGCACCTTCTGATAGTGCATCAGGATCGCGATCGAACGCGTAAACGCGCGCACCGCCAGCCAGTATCGCTTGGCTGTATCCGCCTGCACCAAAGGTACCATCCACGATCTCATCGCCAGGGGTGATGGCAAGAGAGTGAATCACTTCATCCAGTAAGACTGGAATATGGGGGGCCGGCGCGCTCATTTGTCGCGCTTGCCTTGGGACAGCCAGTAATTGAGCTCGTCCTTGACGGGGTTGAACGCGGCTGGCGCTTCTTTCAGGAAAACGTCAGGGTTCCAAAGCATGAAGTGCGTGGTCGCACCGAAGAAAAAGGCACGGTCGTCAATGCGACCAAAATGCTTGAGCATCGGCGACAGCACGAAACGGCCGCTGGCTTCAAAAGCGGTTTCAAAGATGGAAGATGCCGAAACGCCAGCCAGTTCGCGGTCAAAGTCTGTGCCGCGGTTAACGGCGCTCTGCCATTGCGCCTCGATATCTGCGCGCAGCTTGAGGCGTTCGGCACTGCCAAAACCGATGAGGCAAGGAAGGCTGCTGTGGCGCGAGATACAAACGCTGTTGCTGCCGCTGGATTGCAATACGCTGTCGCGGATCTCGGCGGGTATAGTCGTGCGGCCCTTGGCGTCGACACCCGACACCCCCGAACCTGCATAGACCACCAACGCTGACACCGTCCGAAACACCCCTATAAAAAGGGCGCAGAACGACAGTCATGGCAAAGCCCTTTGCCATGCGGACGCCGTAACGACCGATATTGTCAGTTATCCACCCCTTGGATGACTCTGCATAGCAAGGGATTTTATGGATGAAAAGAGGGATTTTATGGGAAAATTAGGGTGACAAATATTAATACACTGAAAACATTATATAATTTTTTTCCTCATATAAAAATAATGTGCAAAATGAACATGAAACCTTGGGCAGATATGCGTGTGAAGCATGGATTTTCCGCAGATTTCCGGTGCCAAGCCCATTTCTACCCCGAATGTCCCACAAAATCCCCGGATATGGAATCGCTTTCGTGCAATCGCGCCAGCAATGCTTCCACCCACGCCAAATTGCCGAATTCATCGCCGCCAGTCAGCACGCGCATGCCCCGTCCTTCCCAATAGGCCGTATCGAGCAAATCGGCGTCGGCGATGAGCAAAGCGCGTCCTTTGCCAATCTTGCAATCCGCCAAAAGGCCGCCTTCCGCTAAAGCGCATCGCGCTGAACCGCCGCGGTTGATTTTTAGCCACTCGCCAGGCGTCTGCGTGCGGATGCTCAGTTTGCCAATCTTGCGGATAGCCATCGGTTCCGCATCGGCAATGGGCAGCACAAGTTCAAGGCCCCAATGCGCAAATAAGGGCGATAGCATTGATGTGAACAACGGCCTGCGCTTATCGCCCAAGGGATAAAGGCTTCCCCACTGCAGAGCAGGATCGGCGAGGATCAATATCCGCCCGCCCTTGCGCACCCAGCTATCGAGTTGGACAAGCTCGGCCGGGCTAAATGCCCGCGGCTGCGCCAACAACAGCATGCGGCGTTCTGCAAGGTCGCGCACATCATCGAGCGGCTGAACATCATAGCTTTCGCTGAGCCGCGCGAACGCAGGGTGCGGCTGCGCATCTTCGGCAAGATCCGCTTCAACGCCGCCCTCGCTCCATTGCAGCGGCAGCGTGGTCATCAACCCCAAAGCTGGTTTCGGGCCATCGGGCGCAGGCTGGGTAAAGGCATAAGCCAGCAGCGACGACAGGAACACCAGCGCAACGGCGAGCAGCAGCAAAAGCGGGCGCCTTTTGCCGCCGAGACGCGCACGCAAGTTCATTATAATTGTTACTGCGGCCGGCCGCGCGGTGGTGTGGCGCTCATCGGCTTCGTGGCGCTTTCATCCTTGGCCACCGGGGTCACGCCCAGTTCCGCCAAAGGCTCATCCGGGGTTTGTTTCTTCATTTCGGTAATCGGCGTCGCGTCCATTGTTCCCGCCGTCTGCGGGCTGTCGCTGACGCGATCCAAGACCATCGTCGCCAAGGTGACGAACAGGAGCACGACGACCAAGCCAACCACGCCGACCTGAATACGCTGAATTGCGGATTGCTTTTGCTCAATCACCTGCGATCTCCTGTAAACCGTCGAACGCGTTATTGCGCCGCGCTGTCCATTTGCCAAGGCATGGGGTCTAGATTTTTGCTGCGCATCCATTCCGGATTGTAAATCGTCGACAGATACCGGAAACCCGTGTCGCACAATATCGTTGCGATACGCGCTTTTGGGCCAAGCTGTTTGCCCAAGGCGACCGCACCGGCGACGTTAATGCCTGAGGATAGGCCAAGGCACAGCCCCTCCTCCGCCAACAAACGCCGGACCCATATCATGCCCTCTTCGTCCGATATGCGGAACTGCGTATCAATCGGCGCGCCATCCAGATTGGCGGTGATGCGTCCCTGACCAATGCCCTCGGCAACCGACGTGCCTTCCGCGCTTAATTCACCATTGGCATAATAATTATACAGCGATGCACCATGCGGATCCGTCAAGGCGATGGTGACATTTTCATCCTTCGCCTTCAGGCCAAGTCCTACGCCAGCGATGGTTCCGCCCGTCCCTGCGGCACAGGTAAAGCCATCAACCCTGCCCTCCATTTGCGCCCAGATTTCTTCGGCCGTGGTTTCGATATGCGCGCGGCGGTTGGCGATGTTATCAAACTGGTTCGCCCACACCGCATTGTCGGTTTCCTCGGCCAAGCGGCGCGAGGTGTGCACGAAATGCCCGGGGTTGGAATAAGGCGCGGCAGGAACAAGCACGAGCTCGGCGCCAAGCGCGCGCAACGTGTCTTTTTTCTCCTGGCTTTGCGTTTCGGGCATGACGATGATCGTTTTGTACCCCAGCGCATTGGCAACGAGCGCAAGACCGATACCGGTATTACCCGCTGTCCCTTCCACAATCGTGCCGCCGGGCTGCAACAGCCCCTGCCGTTCGGCATCGCGCACAATGTATAATGCCGCGCGATCTTTCACCGACGCGCCGGGATTGGCAAATTCGCACTTGCCAAAAATGTCGCAACCCGCCGCCTCGCTCGGGCCTTTCAAGCGGACCAGCGGTGTGTTGCCAATTAAATCCAATGTCGAAGTCAGCATGTTCATAGCCGGGATAGTTAGTCGCGTTGTTGGCCGTCCGCAACCCGGTGTCGCGTAAAGGGCAGTCTGCGGCGCGCCATTAAGACCCCAAGACATCGCCCGCGCCGCCGAATGGGAATTAGGTATTGATATATTATATCATATTCTATACGGATCGTCCCACAGTCGCCAAATACATGACAGGATCACACCAATCTCATGAAAATTGCTCGCTTTCACGTTTTCGCCGCCAGCATGACAGCATTGTCGGTTGCGCTGTCTGTACCTGCTTATGCGCAACAGACCGGCAGCACCGGCGCTTCAGCAGCCGCACCGCAAACAGATGATTTTCACGGC
>NZ_JBILAF010000045.1:0-15277 GCF_044354325.1 Sphingorhabdus sp.
AAGGGGTAGTACCAACATGACCGCAATCGGATTAGACAGCCTGCAAACCCGTTCCACCTTGACCGCTGGCGGCAAGACGGTGGATTATTTTTCGATCAAAAAAGTATCGGAAAAATTGGGTGATGTGTCCCGCCTGCCGTTTTCGATGAAGGTATTGCTCGAAAACCTGCTGCGTTTTGAAGATGGCGGCTTCACCGTTTCGGTGCAGGACGTGCAAGCATTGATCGATTGGCAGAAAGACGCCAAATCGACCCGCGAAATTCAATATCGCCCTGCCCGCGTTTTGCTGCAGGATTTCACCGGCGTGCCGTGCGTGGTTGATTTGGCCGCGATGCGCGACGCGATGACCGCGTTGAAGGCGGACCCGTCAAAGATCAACCCGCTTGTCCCAGTGCATTTGGTCATCGACCACAGCGTCATGGTGGACGAATTCGGCCACCCCAAGGCAGCCGAGCAGAATGTGGAAATCGAATATCAGCGCAATGCAGAGCGTTATGACTTCCTGAAATGGGGTTCAAAGTCGCTGAATAACTTTAAGGCCGTCCCTCCTGGAACCGGCATTTGTCATCAGGTGAATCTGGAGCATATCGCGCAGGCCGTTTGGACCAGCGCAGCCGAAGATGGCACGACCATCGCCTATCCCGACACCTGCGTTGGCACCGACAGCCACACGACCATGATCAACGGCCTTGGCGTGCTGGGTTGGGGCGTTGGCGGGATTGAGGCGGAGGCCGCAATGCTTGGCCAGCCGGTATCGATGTTGATCCCTGAAGTTGTTGGCTTCAAACTGACCGGCGCGTTGGCCGAGGGCGTGACCGCGACCGACCTTGTGCTTACCGCAACCCAAATGCTGCGCGCCAAGGGCGTGGTTGGCCGCTTTGTCGAATATTATGGCCCCGGCCTTGCGTCCTTGTCGCTGGCCGACCGTGCGACGCTCGCCAACATGGCGCCCGAATATGGCGCGACCTGTGGCTTCTTTGGCATTGATGACAAGACGCTCGATTATCTGCGTCTGACCGGCCGTGCGGAAGACCAGATTGCATTGGTTGAGGCGTATGCCAAGGAACAGGGCCTTTGGGCCTATGCCGATATGGCGGACCCGATCTTCACCGACACGCTTGAACTCGACATGGGCAGCGTTGTCCCATCGCTTGCCGGACCAAAGCGTCCGCAGGACAAGGTTGTCCTGACTGAGGTCGACAATGTGTTCAACGACGATCTCATCAACGTCTACAAGCATGACAGCGCAAAGCGCGTCGCGGTTGAGGGCAAATCGCACGATATTGGCGACGGTGACGTGGTGATTGCGGCGATTACGTCGTGCACCAACACATCGAACCCAAGCGTTCTGGTGGCCGCCGGATTGGTTGCGCGCAAGGCGAATGCTTTTGGCCTGAAGCCCAAGCCATGGGTGAAGACATCGCTTGCCCCCGGATCGCAGGTTGTGACCGATTATCTCGACCGTGCGGGCCTGACCGCGGATCTGGACGCGGTTGGCTTTAACCTAGTCGGCTATGGCTGCACGACCTGCATCGGCAACTCCGGCCCGTTGGCAGAGCCTATCTCCGCTGCGATCAACGGCCATGACATTGTTGCCGCCTCAGTCATTTCGGGCAACCGCAACTTTGAAGGCCGCGTGTCGCCCGATGTACGCGCGAACTTCCTCGCATCGCCGCCCTTGGTTGTCGCCTACGCGCTGAAGGGCACCGTGACCGAAGACTTCACCACCACGCCAATCGGTCAGGCGACCGACGGTTCGGACGTGTTCTTACGCGATATCTGGCCCACCAATCAGGAAGTGCATGATGTCATGACCGCAAACATCGACCGTTCGATGTTCACCGCGCGTTATGCGACCGTCTATGAAGGCGATGCGCATTGGCAGAAGATTCAGGTCGAAGGATCGGACACCTACACATGGCGCGCCGGTTCGACTTATGTCGCAAATCCGCCCTATTTTGAAGGGATGAGCATGACGCCGGCACCGGTGATGGATATCATCGAGGCAAAGCCGCTGGCGATCTTGGGCGATTCCATCACCACCGACCATATCTCCCCCGCTGGTTCGATCAAAGCGGACAGCCCGGCCGGAAAATTCCTTATGGAACATCAGGTTAGCAAGGCTGACTTCAACAGCTACGGCGCCCGCCGCGGCCACCACGAGGTCATGATGCGCGGCACCTTCGCCAACATCCGCATCAAGAACGAAATGGTCCCCGGCATCGAAGGCGGCATGAGCAGCTATAATGGCGAAGTCATGCCCATCTACGACGCCGCCATGAAGCACAAAGCCGACGGCACGCCACTGGTGGTCATCGCCGGCAAGGAATATGGCACCGGTTCATCCCGCGATTGGGCCGCAAAAGGCACCAACCTCCTCGGCGTCCGCGCAGTCATCGTCGAAAGCTTCGAACGCATCCACCGTTCGAACCTGGTCGGCATGGGCGTTTTGCCATTGCAGTTCATGGAAGGCGAAAGCCGCACCAGCTTGGGCCTGAACGCAGATGACAGCTTCACGATCACCAGCGTCGGAAAGCTTCAGCCGCGCCAGACGGTTACCGTCATGGTTACCCGCAAGGACGGCAGCACGTTCAATTTCGACACGCTGTGCCGCATCGACACCGCGAACGAAGTCGAATATTTCATGAACGGTGGCATCCTGCACTATGTGCTGCGGAAGCTGGCGGCTTAAACCGCCTGTTACATTCTGGATAAGATCGACAGCGCCGCCTTCAAATGCGGCGCTCCCGCACACGTGCATCATGCGCGACGGTGGTCCGTCATCCTGAAATACGTTCAGGATGACGAAACGTCTGTCATTTATTCCGCCGCCTCGATCCGCACCAATAATGCCTCGACCTGCACCTGCGCGCCGGCCTCTGCGTTTAGCTCCGCAACCAACCCGTCAAAGGGAGCAGTAAGGCTGTGTTCCATCTTCATCGCTTCCAGCGTGAGGAGTTTCTGGCCCTTGATGACGGTCTGGCCTGCTGTGACATCGACCGCGATGATCCGCCCTGGCATGGGGGAGAGTATCGCGCCATCACCAACCGCACTGACCCCCGACCCGCGCGGTTCGGCTAAAACATAGCGGCGCGCGAAACCGTCGGCAAAGGCAAGCACATCAGCCGTTGGCGCATCCGCCTCAATCTCGTCAAACGACACAATATGCGTTTGGCCGCTGTCGTCCAGCAACCGCGCCTCGGCACGTGGTCCAGCGTTGAGCCGGAACCCAAGCGCTGCGCTAATTGGCCCTTCGCCTGGACTTGCGCACAGCAAAGCTGCTACCTCCGCGAGCTCTTCGCTTTCGGGTGCAGGTGGAAGGACTAAGGAATCGACTTCGCGCGCGATAAGACCAGTGTCGATGTCACCTTCGCCAAATTCAGGCAGGTCCAACAAGCGTCCCAGAAAGCCTGCATTGGTCTTTACTGGCCAGACTTCGGTGCCATCGATACCGTCACGCAACGCCGCGATCGCTTCGTCGCGTGTATCTCCGCGTGCAATCAGCTTGGCGATCATCGGATCGTAGAATGGTGAGACCTCTCCGCCCTGCTCAACACCTGTGTCGATACGCAGCTCGTCCGAGAATGCCAGATGGTCGAGCGAGCCGATGGACGGCAAAAATCCAGTTGCCGGATTTTCAGCATAGAGCCGCGCTTCCATTGCCCAGCCGTTGATGCGCAACTCATCCTGCCGCTTCGGCAACGCTTCACCGCTCGCCACGCGCAGCTGCCATTCGACCAGATCAACGCCGGTGATTTCCTCTGTCACCGGGTGCTCCACCTGCAACCGTGTATTCATTTCCATGAACCAGATGCGGTCGGCGCGCAGGCCCTCCGAAGCGTCGGCGATGAACTCGATTGTACCTGCACCGATATAATCGACCGCCTTGGCCGCCTTCACCGCAGCTGCGCAAAGTTGCTCGCGCGTCGCTTCGTCCATGCCCGGTGCGGGGGCTTCCTCGATCACCTTTTGGTGGCGGCGTTGCAGCGAACAATCGCGTTCGAACAGATGGACGATATTGCCGTGCGTGTCGCCAAACACCTGCACCTCGATATGGCGCGGGCGCTGGATATATTTTTCGATTAACACATGGGCGTTGCCAAACGAGGCGGTAGCCTCACGCTGGCAAGATGCGAGCGCGTCGGCAAAGTCCGCCGCGTCGTCGACCTTGCGCATCCCCTTGCCGCCGCCGCCCGCGACGGCCTTGATGAGCACGGGATAGCCGATTTCGGCGGCACGTTGCCCAAGGAAAGCTGGGTCTTGGTTCTCACCCATATAGCCGGGGGTGACCGGCACGCCCGCCTCGGCCATCAATTTCTTGGCCGCATCCTTCAGCCCCATTGCAGTGATGCTGGCGGGGCGCGGCCCGACCCAGATTAGGCCAGCGTCGATCACGGCTTGCGCGAACTCGGCATTTTCAGAGAGAAAGCCATAGCCCGGATGGATCGCCTCGGCTCCGCTGACCTTGGCTGCGGCGATGATCTTCTCACCCACCAGATAGCTCTCACGCGCCGCAGACGCCCCGATATGCACCGCCGCGTCGGCTTCCTGCACATGCAACGCCTTGGCATCGGCATCCGAATAAACCGCGACGGTCCGAATGCCCATGGAACGCGCCGTACGGATAATCCGGCAAGCAATTTCGCCACGGTTGGCGATAAGGAGTGATTTGATCATAAGGCTCACATCCGGAACACCCCAAAGCGGGGTGCCTCCTCGACTGGTGCGTTGAGTGCTGCAGCGAAGGCTAGGCCAAGCACATCGCGTGTTTGCGCCGGGTCGATGATGCCGTCATCCCACAAGCGCGATGTCGCGTAATAGGGGTTGCCCTCGTCTTCGTATTTTTGCCGGATGGGCGCCTTGAAGGCTTCGGCTTCTTCTGGCGTCCATGTCGCAGCGTCGCGGTGGACGGTCGCCAGCACGCTCGCCGCCTGCTCGCCGCCCATGACCGAGATGCGCGCATTGGGCCAAGTGAACAGGAAACGTGGGCTATAAGCCCGTCCGCACATGCCGTAATTGCCCGCGCCAAAGCTGCCGCCGATCAAGACGGTGATTTTGGGCACGCTCGCGGTGGCGACTGCGGTGACGAGTTTCGCGCCATGCTTGGCGATGCCCTCCGCCTCATATTTGCCGCCGACCATGAAGCCGCTGATGTTTTGCAGGAACAGCAACGGTATCCGCCGCTGACAAGCAAGCTCAATGAAATGTGCGCCTTTGACCGCGCTTTCCGAAAACAATACGCCGTTATTGGCGAGGATCGCGACCGGCATGCCCCAGATATGCGCAAAGCCGCAGACCAAGGTCGTGCCATACAGCGCCTTAAACTCATGAAATTCGCTGCCGTCCACCAACCGCGCGATGACTTCGTGGACATCATAAGGCGCGCGCACGTCGTCCGGGATGACGCCGTACAGTTCTTCGGTGTCGTATTTGGGGGCGCGTGGTTCTTTTAAATCAATGTCGGGTTTGTGGGTTGGCCCTAAGTGGCTGATAATATCGCGCACGATGGTCAACGCATGTTCGTCATTCTCCGCGACATGATCGACCACGCCAGATTTGCGGCCGTGCAGATCGCCGCCGCCTAGATCCTCGGCACTGATTTCCTCACCCGTCGCGGCCTTGACCAATGGCGGGCCAGCGAGGAAGATTGTACCCTGATTGCGGACAATCACGCTCTCGTCGGACATAGCGGGGACATAGGCGCCACCCGCGGTGCAACTACCCATTACGCAGGCGATTTGCGGAATGCCCTTGGCGCTCATATTCGCTTGATTGAAGAAGATACGCCCGAAATGCTCACGGTCCGGAAAGACTTCGTCCTGATGTGGCAGGTTCGCACCGCCGCTGTCGACCAGATAGATGCAAGGCAGGTGATTAGCCTCGGCAATTTCCTGCGCGCGCAAATGCTTCTTGACGGTCATCGGGTAATAAGTGCCACCCTTCACCGTCGCGTCATTGCAAACAATCATGCACTGGCGCCCCGAGACCCGACCGATCCCGCAAATCAAACCGGCGCCGGGAATCTCGCCATCGTAAAGGTCATTGGCCGCAAGCTGGCCGATTTCCAAAAATGGTGAGCCCGGATCAAGCAGACGCTCGACGCGCTCGCGCGGAAGCAGTTTGCCGCGCGAGGTATGCCGTTCGCGTGACTTTTCATTGCCGCCCAATGCGGCCTCGGCAACCTTTGCCCACAATTCATCGCGCAGCGCTTCATTTTTCGCTGCGTTGGCGCGAAACTGATCGCTGTCGCTATTGACGTTTGATGTCAGCACGGGTCCGCTCATTTCAATACTCCAATGCTTGGCATGTAGTGCACTTGCGCGCCCGGCCCTAGGGGCAAATCAAGCGCCACCCAAGCCATCGTCATGGTGATACCTGCCATCATAAAACATAGTGCATAAGGGAGCATCAAAGCCAACAGCGACCCCACACCAAAATCCTTATCCCAGCGGCGCGCGAAAGCGAGGATGAGCGGAAAATAGCTCATCAACGGGGTCATGATATTGGTATAGCTATCACCCATGCGATATGCCGCCGTGGTCATTTCTGGGCTGATCCCAAGCAGCATAAACATCGGCACCACGACGGGCGCAAGCGCGCTCCACTTGGCGCTGGCCGAGCCAATAAACAGATCGAGTATCGATGACAGCAACAGCACGCTAACCAACAGGAATGGCGCGCTTAAACCCATTTCGCGCAGCACAAAGGCACCGTCAATTGCGATGATTGGTCCCAGACGCGACCAGTTGAACATCGCCACAAAATGCGCCGCGAAAAAGACAAAGACGATATAGGGCGCCACCGAACGGATGCCATCCTGCATCATGCCAAGCGCGTCACTACTGCTTTTTACGGTCCCCGCACCAAGGCCAAATGCCATACCGGTGCCAACGAACAGGAAGAAGAAACCGGCGACCAATGCAGAATAAAAAGGCTGCATCTGCGCTGTGCCCTCTTTGGTTTCGTCCAATAACGGCGAATATCCGGGAAGCAGTGTCAGCGCCGCGAACAGGCCAATGATAACGATCGCGGCGAGTCCTGCGTTACGGAGCCCTCTTCTTTCTTGTGCCGTTATTTCGGACTTGGCGAGTTCGGCTTGAATTTCAGCATCCGGCTCTTTGCCCCATATGCCCAACCTCGGCTCAATGATGTGGTCAGTCACAAACCAGATAGTCGGGGTGAACAGAAACACGATGGACAATATGAACCACCAGTTACCAACGGGGTTCATCGTCCAACCCGGCTCGACAATACGGGCAGCCTCTTGCGTAAAACTGAAAAGCAGCACGTCGATTTGCCCGGGCGTGATGTTGCCTGCATAACCGCCCGAAACGGCAGCAAATGCAGCGGCGAGGCCAACAAGCGGATGACGGCCAACAGCGGCATATAAAATCGCCGCAAGTGGGATGAACACCACATAGGCAGCATCGGACGCATGGTGCGATACCATGCCGATGACAGCGACCAAAGGCGTCATTAGCGCGCGCGGCGCATTACGCAGCGATCCGCGAATAAGCGCCGAAAATAAGCCCGATTTTTCGGCTACTGACGCGCCCAACACAATCGTCAGTACCAATCCCAACGGCGCAAAGCTGGCCATCGTCTTGGGCATTTCGGTTAACAGCCGTGCGATATTTTCTTCGTTGAACAGGCTCGTCGCGCGATACGTCAGCACGCCGTCCTTCAACTCGCCCCATTGCGGCGCTTCCGTCCCGGAATAGGGCAAGGATGCGGTCCAACCCAACCACGCGCCCAGCGCTGACAGTCCCATCAGAAACAGGATCAACCAAACGAAGATCATAATTGGGTCGGGCAGTTTATTGCCCAACCGTTCAAATGTCGCGAGGAAGCCGCTC
This sequence comes from Sphingorhabdus sp., assembly GCF_044354325.1. Classification (GTDB taxonomy): domain Bacteria; phylum Pseudomonadota; class Alphaproteobacteria; order Sphingomonadales; family Sphingomonadaceae; genus Sphingorhabdus_B. The sequence continues at coordinate 7,857 of NZ_JBILAF010000045.1, forward strand.
GGCGGCGCTATAGGATTGCTGCTCATGACGCATCTATAGCGCGGCCGGACCGCATTGGAATACGTAACCTATTTACGCGAAACGGTTCTGTAATTCCAGCAGTTTCATCGCCGCAATAGCCGCCTCGCCGCCCTTATCTTTGTGCTTGGGATCAGCGCGAACAATGGCTTGTTCTTCATTCTCGACGGTCAAAATGCCGTTACCGATGGCAATTCCATCCATCGTCAACGCCATGATGCCGCGTGCGCTTTCACCAGCAACGATTTCAAAATGATAGGTTTCGCCGCGGATGACCACGCCGATCGCAACAAAGCCGTCATATAATTGCGCTTCGGCGGCCATGGCAATCGTGCCGGGAATTTCGAGCGCACCAGGAACGGTGATGACCTCAACCTCATGCCCCTTGGCTTTCAGCGCGGCTTTTGCGCCAGCAACCAACATATCATTTAAATGGTCGTAGAACCGCGCTTCAACTATTAAAAACTTTGCCATTATTCGCCTCCGGTGCCGGGAATTGCGCGCTCGCCTACAATGGAAAGGCCATAGCCTTCAAGGCCAACCAGCGTATGATGCGTGTTGGTTAGCAATATCATGTCGTGCACACCCAGCTCGGTCAGGATTTGTGCACCACCGCCATAATCGCGCAGCTCTTCGATTTCGGGCGCGCCAGCCTGCTTGCCTTCGGCGCGAAGCTGCATAAAACGCGAAACCATGCCCTTCATCGGCTTGTTGATCACGACAATGACCCCAGCCCCTTCAGCCGCAATGGCCTCCATCGAGTGCGAAAGAAGCCCGGATCGCTCATTTTCTTCGCCGAACACGTCCACAAACATCGACATGGTGTGCATACGGACAAGCGTAGGCTTTTCGGGATCGATACGGCCTTTGACCAGCGCCATTGTCTCGTCGCCCGTGGCTTTGTTGTAAAAGGTCATGGCGGTCCATTCACCGCCCCACTTGCTTTGAAACTTCATTTCCGCGCGCTTTTCGACCAGATGGTCATGCTGACGGCGATAGGCGATCAGGTCGCGGATCGTGCCCATTTTCAAATTGTGCATGCGGGCAAATGCGACAAGGTCATCCATCCGCGCCATGGTGCCATCGTCCTTCATGATCTCACAGATCACGCCCGACGGGTTGAGACCGGCAAGACGGCTGATATCGACGGCAGCTTCAGTATGCCCTGCGCGCACGAGAACGCCGCCATCGCGCGCAGTCAGCGGGAAGACATGGCCGGGGGAAACAATGTCATCCGGCCCCATAGAGGCATCCACAGCCACCGAAATCGTCCGCGCGCGGTCAGCGGCACTAATGCCGGTCGTGACTCCATCACGGGCTTCTATGGACACCGTAAAGGCAGTCTGCATGCTTTCGCGGTTCTCGCGCGCCATGGGCGTCAGGCCAAGCTGCTCGCAGCGCGCCTTTGTCATCGAAAGACAGATCAGGCCACGGCCATGGGTCGCCATGAAGTTGATCGCGTCCGGCGTTGCCATTTGCGCTGGAATGATAAGGTCACCTTCATTTTCGCGGTCTTCATCGTCAACAAGGATATACATGCGGCCATTGCGGGCTTCTTCGATGATTTCCTCAATCGGAACGAGCGCAGGCGTGTCATCGTTCGAAAATAAATAGCTTTCCAACTTACGCAGTGTTTCCGCCGTTGGATTCCAGCCCGCGTCATCCAGATCACGCAAGGTATTGGCATGCAGCCCCGCCGCGCGCGCAAGCCCCGAACGGGACAAGCCGCCTTCGTTGACGAGATTACGAAGCTTTTCAATTAACTGGGTGGACATATGACCTCCAACATTCGCAGAATAGCGAAACATGATTCGCTATTTTCACACTGAAATGTGATTGTCAAAGCATGAATCACATTGATGTGTTGGAGAAACGGTAATGGCGCAGACAATATGGGTAAACAAAGCGAAGCTTTCGGAAAATATGGTCCATGATGCCGACCTGCCCATATTGGCGGATGGCGCCATTCGGCTGAAAATCGAAAGCTTCTCGGTAACCGCAAACAACATCACCTATGCCGTCATTGGCGATATGTTCGGATATTGGAACTTCTTTCCGGCTGAAGGCGCGTGGGGCGTCGTTCCCATGTGGGGGCACGCAGTGGTCACAGAGTCACGCCACCCCGAAATCGCTGTTGGTGAGCGCGTGTACGGCTATCTTCCCATGGGCACGCATTTGGACGTCCTTCCCGGAAAGGTCAGCGCAGGCGGCTTCACGGACACCGCCGCACACCGGCAGCCGATGAGCCCGATCTATAACCAGTATAGCCGCATCAATGCGGACCCCGAGCATGATGCAGCGAAAGAGGCGGAGCGCATGCTATTTGGGCCGCTGTTCAAAACTGGTTTTCTCATTGAAGCCATGTTCCGCCGCGAAAATTGGTTCGGCGCGCAGAATTTGGTTATGACCAGCGCGTCGTCAAAAACATCCATGAGCCTCGCGAGCGTTGCGAAGGACCTGTCGCCGCATATCAAGCGGATTGGCCTGACATCAAAAGGCAATGTCGACTTCGTTGCCAATTCAGGTCTCTATGACGAGGTCATCGCCTATGATGACGTTGGCAATTTGCCCGCTGCTGCCTCCGTAGCCGTTGATTTTGCCGGGAACAGCGGATTGCTGCGCGGCATTCATGACGCGCTTGGCGAGCATTTGAAATATAGCTGCCTTGTCGGCGCAACGCATGTCGATGCACGTGGCGCAAACAGCCCGGGCGGCAATGGTGATGCAATGCCAGGCCCCAAGCCCATTCTTTTCTTCGCGCCCGACCACGCCGTCGCTACCATTCAGGAACTTGGTCCAAAAGGCTTTGGCGAAGCGGTTGCCACAAGCTGGAAAAGCTTCCTTGGCGCCGTGGACGGTGTCGTGAAAATCGATGAACGCACTGGAATAACCCAAGCTATTCCCGCGTTCACCGATACATTTCAGGGCAAAGCAGATCCCGCGATCGGGATTATCATTCGTCCTTAAATACGCGCCCGTCCTTCATCACAAACTTCACCGCTTTCAAAACGGTGACATCTGATGTGGGATCACCTGCAACGGCAATAAGATCAGCAGCTTTGCCGGGTTCAAGGCTGCCCACTTCCTTCTCCACGCCTAACAAAGTTGCCGCGTTCATCGTCGCAGCCTGAATGGCCGCGCTGGCGGGCATACCATGCTTTACCATCAGCTCGAACTCGTCCGCATTCTTTCCATGTTTTGAGACACCAGCATCTGTCCCGAACGCAATTTTCACGCCGGCAGGATAGGCCTTTGCAAGACTTTTGCCCGTAACGCCAATGCGCCATTTGACCTTTGCCAACACGTCTGGCGGATAGGCATTGGGGTTCGCGGCAAGCCGTTCAATGTACCCATTCACGGTTGATAGCGTCGGGACATAATATGCGCCCGCCGTTTTGAACAATTTGATGGTCGCATCGGTCAGCATCGTCCCATGTTCGATAGAGTCGGCGCCAACGGCAAGCGCTGCATCAATGCCGTCATCACCATGGGCGTGCACGGCAACCTTCTTGCCATACAAATGTGCGGTATCGACCAATGCCTTGACTTCATCATCAAATAATTGCCGGCCAAGGCCCGCGCCAATGCGGCTGTTAACGCCGCCTGTTGTCGCAATTTTGATGACATCTACGCCGCGCCGAATTTGCTTACGCACAGCCTGACGACAGCTTTCGACGCCATCGCACAGATTGTCCTGGCCGATGCTGCTGTGCAGATCTTCCGAAACCGACAGCGTGGCATCCATATGCCCGCTTGTCGTCGAAATAGAGCGTCCGGCATCAATGATCCGTGGCCCCGGTAGTTCACCAGCGGCAACGGCATCGCGAAGTGCCAATGTCGCGCGGGCGGGACTATCAGTCACAGTCTCAATCAACGCTGCATTGCCGCCCGCATCGCTATCGAGATGCACATGGCTGTCGATCAATCCGGGAAGCACAAACTTGTCCTTCAAATCGATCAGCTTCGCGCCTGCTGGTCCGGGCTGATGCCCGGCCAAAATCTCGGCCACCCTGCCATTACGAATGATGACAGTAGATGGACCGCGTGGCGGCGTTCCAGGCTTATCGAGCAATTGCCCGGCATGGACGACGGTGACTGGTTCTACCGTCTGGGCCGCAAGGGAAGAGCTTGCCAGCAAAGCGGCACTCAGTGAAACAAAAGCAAACATCTTCATTTAATCAAACTCCCCTATTGGCCATGCAACGCGATCCCGCTGGCGGCGGATCTTGCGGCGGCCCGGCAAAACATTGTGCAACTGCCATCCACTGATGCGCGACTTCTCCGGTGACTGCAAGCGACGTATCGGCAATGTTGCGACATTGTGTCACAACCTGACAAAATTCGGTTGCGCTGCCCGTAATCATCCCACTGTCCGACGCCTCGCCATATTCCCATATCGTTCCGGACGGCGCGGTCAGACGGATCTGCGGCATTGGCCCCGGCGGGTCTTGGCGCCGGTTTTTCCACGTAAAGCCCCATGTATTGACGCCCAACCGGACGATATTGCCGATGCGGTCCGTATCCTGACGCGCGACACCCAAAACATCATAAACCGCCTGTGCATGTGCCCATGTTTCCATGAGACGTGCGGTTATGGAGCTTAGCGCGCTCATATCGGGCCCGACCCATTTCAGCCGCAGTTTCGGATCAGCCTTGGCAAAAGCCGCAGCAACGGCCTCAGCCCGTTCCAGCCATGCCTGCAGCAAAGCCTGTCCAGATAACCCGTCCAAATAGGACGCCTCAAAAGCAGGTAGTTTTCCGCCCCGGACTCCCTCCATCATCGCGGCAACAAATGCGCCAAATGCCGCTTCATCCTGCAACGACAGGTCCACCGCGATATTCCAGACATGCAAATGCCGGACGATGTTGTTGATCGTCCATCCCTTAAACTGCGTTTGCGTTTCGAAATCAGAATCGGACAGCGCGGCAAGAAGCCCTGCCAATGCTCTGCTCTCTTCCAAAAAGTCCGTTGCCTGTTGCATCACCATCACCCCATAAATCCGAATAAATGCCCCGCCATTTTCACACCAGCCGCCCCTGCCAATATGCAAATATGCCGTTCTGTAACTGCCGGATATGCTCTTGCGCCTGTGGTCCAGTCCATTCGCCCTGATAGTCGGTGCGCCCTGTCCACCACCCTTGCCCCGGCAGGCCGTCGCCCTCGCGCACCACCAGCACGGCAAGCGCGGGCCGCCCTTCGGCGATCGTTATCTGGTCAATCTTATCCAACGTCTTGCAGACCGCGCGCATCTTTGGCCGTGTAAACCGGAAACCAAGGTTCAGCAGCAACTCAGAATAGCTTATTGCCCGGCCATCGCGTGCGCATTGCTCGAGAATTGCCTTAATCCGTGCAACATCGTGCAGCGCAGAAACATCCGCCGCCGGATCGCTCAGAAATTCTTCAAGGACAGGGTCCAAAGCGGCTCCTACAAATAGTCGTTGCGCATATTGTTCATGACGTCGTGAAATTCTTCCATGACTTCGTCGATGATTTGTTTCGAAGGCTTGACCGTATCAATGCGTCCGGCAACTTGTCCGGACAGCGCGATCGCAGCCTCCATGTCACCGCCAAAATACAAATCGAGCACGCCGCGCATTTCGCCCATGATATTTTCTGATGGCGTCACGTCCAGCTTTTCGGTCCGGTCGGTACGCAACGCACGCAACGCGGGGCCCGGGCCATGACGGTTCAGGAACAGCGTGTCGGTTTCCTTGGCATTGATGATCGCGTCTTTCCAGTTTTGATGGACTGGCGATTCCGCCGCGCTGACCATCCGCGTGCCCATTTGCACCGCTTCTGCGCCAAGCGCAAAAGCCGCCGCCATCGTCCGTCCGCAGACCATTCCGCCGGCTGCGACGATCGGCACGTCAACCTTGCTCCGGATGAGCGGCAACAGGACCATGAGCGCCACATCTTTGGGATTTTTAAACCCGCCGCCCTCGCCGCCTTCGACGACCAGGCCATCGACACCGGCCTCAATGGCCTTCAACGCGCCGGCCAAAGTCGGCACAACGTGAAACACGGTTAGCCCCGCAGCCTTTAGTGGACCGCAATATTTGTTCGGGTCGCCTGCCGACGTCGTGACGAATTTGACGCCCTGATCGACCACGAAATCTACGATTCCGGGATCGCGGACAAAGGCTTGCGCAATGTTCACGCCAAAGGGCTTGTCCGTCAGTTCGCGCATCTTGATGATCTCTGCGCGCACTTCCTCCAATTGGCCGGACGACGTTTCAATGATCCCAAGTCCACCGGCGTTTGACACAGCCGAAGCCAGTTGCGCCCGCGCGATCCAGCCCATGGGGGCCTGAATGATAGGATATTCAACGCCAAGCAATTCGGTGATGCGGTTTTTAATAGGTTTCATGATGTCAGCGTCCAATCTGGGTTGTGCGGATGTTGAGTTGGCCGGCGAGGCCTGCTTTGCGATGAACTTCAATCGCCCGATATTCCGGGGAGGACATCATTTTCTGCATGGCCGCCAGTGAGGGATATTCGACCAGCGCAACCATGTCCCAAAGCTCTTCGACCTCGCCAATCATCAGGCCAGTCACGGGCCCAGCATAAATCTGCTTGCCATCGACCGCAGCAAGACATGCCTGAATACCTTTACCATAACGGGCATACGCCCTAGCGCCACTAAGGTCGGCGTCGCTGCCATCGGCATATTCTGCGGTCTCTTTAAATTTCAGAAGGTTGACCATCACAAAGGGGCCATTTTCAGGCCCTCCGAAAAAGGACGTGATCTGCTCCTTGCCTGGAAACACGGCGTTCTCGACCCGCATATTCATTCTCTCCCCTGATTTAATCACCTGCTTAAATCAGAGAGAGCGTGTTGTAAAAGCGAATAACTCAAGTGCGCATAAAAGCGCCTAAGACACTATTTTAATGTGCGATCCAGCGGCCGACTGGGTCGCCATCTTTTTACCCAACCCTTGAAACACGGCGTCCACAATCATGGCCAGTTTGGTAACGCTTAGCTTCGTTGTCCCGATGTAAAAGAGCATGTCGGGGTTTGTATAGCAATGTAGCATTTGGTTGATGAGCGACACCGCCTCATCAATAGACAGGCCTTGGAAATAGCCTTGATCCATTGCTTCGGCCACGATGATCGCAAGATAATGGTCGCCAAGGTCCACGTAACCGCGCACCACTTCAAAATGCTGCTGACCAATTTCCAGATAGCTTTTTAGCAGCTCGGGCTCGGCCTCATACTGCTCGACAGAGGCCAAGTAGCGCCGGGCAAAATATTGATACATTTTGTCGCGAACCGGCAAGTCAGACTCGGTTACTTCGACCATGATACGGATTTTTTCCGCGAAGAAACGCTCGGCCACAGCCTCTAACAACGCTTCCTTGTTGTCGAAAAAGCGATACAGATTTGACGGCGACATGCCCGCTG
>NZ_JBILAF010000046.1:0-15060 GCF_044354325.1 Sphingorhabdus sp.
CCCATCGGCAGCTATTTGTTCAGCGGCCCCACGGGCGTCGGCAAGACCGAAGTCGCGCGTCAGCTCGCCTCGATCCTTGGCATTCCGCTCAAGCGTTTCGACATGTCCGAATATATGGAGCGCCACAGCGTCAGCCGCCTGATCGGTGCGCCTCCTGGCTATGTCGGTTTTGACCAAGGCGGTCTGCTGACCGATGCCGTCGACCAAAGCCCGCACAGCGTGTTGTTGCTCGACGAAATCGAAAAAGCGCATCCTGACCTGTTCAATATCTTGCTTCAGGTCATGGATAATGGCCGTCTCACCGACCATCATGGCAAGACCGTTGATTTCCGGAACGTCATTTTGATTATGACAACCAATGCGGGTGCCAGCGACATGGCCAAAGAGGGTATTGGTTTCGGCAATAACATCAGCAAGGAAGATGCTGGCGACGAAGCCGTCAAAAAGATGTTTGCGCCGGAATTCCGCAACCGTCTGGATGCAACCGTGCCATTTGGTTATCTGCCCACGGACGTTGTTGCACGCGTTGTCGACAAGTTCATTCTGCAGCTGGAACTGCAACTCGCCGACCAGAATGTGCACATCAAACTGGACGACGAAGCGCGCGCATGGCTCACCGAACGTGGTTATGACAAGCTATATGGCGCACGTCCAATGGGACGGCTGATCCAAGAGAAGATCAAACAGCCGCTGGCTGAAGAGCTTCTGTTTGGAAAACTCGTGCATGGCGGCGAAGTCGCTGTGCACATGAAGGACGGCGCACCAAGTTTTGAAGTAACGCCCGCGGCGCCCAAGGCTACAAAACCCAAGCCGCCGAAGAAGAAGGTCGCAAAAAAGGCAAGTCAGGCCGAGTAAGGAACCTAGTTCTGCCCGACTGGTAGTAGTTGGGCAGAAGGCCCTATACCGTTGAACAATTCGGGCTCGGTTCCGGTCATCCAGACCTGCGCACCGGTTTCGGCCAGTAACGCAAACAATGCAGCGCGTCGTGACGGATCGAGATGCGCTGCAACTTCATCCAAAAGCAGGATTGGCGGTGCCTGACGCTGCGCGGACACCAACGCGGCGTGTGCGAGGATGAGCGATAGCAATAAGGCTTTTTGCTCGCCTGTCGAACACTGCTCCGCCATTTGGCCGGAATCCTTGTGTATGACGTTAAGGTCGAAGCGATGTGGACCAAATAATGTGCGTCCGGCCGCGGCATCACGGTTGCGGCTCTGACGCCAGATCATGGCCAGATCGCCCTCTGCTGGACCGGCCTTATCGAAAAGGCTGATCAGCGGAACCGCAAAGGGCCCCGAAGGCGCACTTTGCAATTGGTCGCGTAAGGCATCAACCAAGCCGGTACGCGCAGCTTGAATGGCGTGGGCGCTCTCCACCATCTGTTGCTCAAGAGCATCCAGCCAAAGCGGGTCAGCGGGCACGGTCCCCGACAACAGCTTGTTCCGCTGCTGCATGGCCTTTTCATAGCGGCTGCTGTGACGGGCATGCTGAGGACTGAGTGCCAGCACAAGGCGGTCCAGAAACCGACGCCGCGCGGCGGAACCATCTGCAAACAGGCGGTCCATCGCCGGCGTAAGCCAAATGACCGAAAGCCATTCCGCAAGGCTGTTAATCGACGCATTGCTCTCGTTCACGCGGACTTTACGGCGCTCGGGCTGCTCCGCGCTCACACCCGTTCCAATGACATTCCCCGAGACTTCAGCAACGATGGCAAATCCACCGCCACCGCCAGCACGGACCATATCCGACATGGCAGCGCGGCGAAGGCCGCGCCCCGGAACCAACAGCGAGACGGCCTCTAGGATGTTCGTCTTGCCCGCACCATTTGACCCATGAAGCGCAATGAACTGCGCATCGGGACGGATCTCAAGCGCGGCATGGTTGCGAAAATCATTCAAGGACAGGCGGGACAGGACCATATAACGTGCCTGCTATAGTGGCATGGTCCGGTCAAGCCGCTTATCGGAAAATCGCCAAACCAAATATTGGTATTTTTTCCCAACATATGAAATTGTTTCACGCCCGTTCGTTACCAAGAACAGACCTAACTATATGATTTTATGAAATACATCCAATTTGGCACGGCCTATGCAAACTATCTCGCATGGCCGGAATAGTCCGGTAGATTTTACAGGAACGTCACATGACACAATATGCACGCACCCAAATCCTTTCAGCCTTTGCCGCTGTACTTTGCGCGGTTATCACCATCGGCATCAGCATTGCACCAGCCGTAGCGCCTGCTGCAGCTATCGTGGCCTAAACACATTAACGCAGTTCAAAACAAGGGAGTACGAAATGGCACGTTTAACATTGGACAAAACCAATAAGAAAATTCTCGGTGTATGCGCCGGATTGGCCAACTGGTCCGGCATAGACGCGATGATCATTCGCCTGATTTTTGCGGTCGCGACCGTGGTTGGCTTTGGCTCACCCGTCCTGATCTACATCCTGCTGGCGATGATACTCGACTAAATTTGATTATTTCGCTACCGTCTATCGGAGGATCAGGAGATCAGGAGCCACCGATGGCCGGGGACGTTTTTGACAGCCGTGGACATGAACACCGCGCATTTACGCGTAGCGGGGTCTCCATCACGGCAAGCGTCCGCGAACAAGGCGGAGGTCGGCAACAAGTTGAAATTGTCGACCTATCGCAAGCCGGATTTCGCATGCGCACGGGGTCATTCATTGCCCCTGACCGGACATTGTTCCTGACATTACCCGGATATAATCAGCTTCAAGCGCGCATCGCATGGCATGAGAATGAATATTATGGCTGCGAATTTGTCCAACGGCTGCATGCGGCCGTGTACGACGACATCGTCCGCAGATATCCGTTATTCAAAGTCCGGAATTAAGCGGTAATGCGTTGCCGCCTATTGCGCGCGTTATCGGACCTACCCAACCTTACGCACAAAAACCGACCCCGCCGAATAGCCAGCCCCAAATGAGCAGATGAGACCAAGGTCGCCTGCTTTCAGGTCCTGATTATGCTTGTGGAACGCGATTATGGAACCCGCGCTTGAGGTGTTGGCATAGGTATCAAGAACCGTTGGGCTCTCGTCCTCAACAGCTTCATGCCCGAGCACCTTTTGCGCGATAAGCCGGTTCATTCCGGTATTGGCCTGATGCAGCCACAAGCGACGCAAATCTGACCCCGACAGGCCAAGGCTTTCTGCGTGTTCAAGGATCATTTGCCCAACCATAGGCACGACTTCTTTGAAAACCTTCCGGCCTTCTTGGACGAACAATTTGTCGTTGCGCGGTCCGCTTTGATCGACAGGGCCATTGCCATCCGCGCGATTTAGAAACCCGAAATTGTTGCGGATATTGTTCGAAAACTGGGTTTTCAAACGCGTGCCCAATATTTCCCAATGCTGCGCTGGCGCCAAATCCTTCGCTTCGACCAAAATGGCGGTTGCCACGTCGCCAAAGATAAAGTGGCTGTCACGATCGCGCCAGTTGAGATGGCCGGACGTAATTTCGGGATTTACGACCAATACAGAACGCGCATTGCCGCTGCGGATATAGTCGGCGGCCGTCTGGATGCCAAAGGTAGCCGACGAGCACGCGACATTCATATCAAAGGCGAAGCCGCGCTGCATGCCCAATTCATGCTGAATTTCGACCGCCATAGCAGGATAGGCACGCTGCATATTGGATGCCGCACATAAAACAGCATCGACATCGGCAATGTCTCGGCCAGCCTTAGCCAATGCGTCCCGGCACGCCGCCACACCGATTTCCGCCATAAGCGAAATCTGGTCATTCGGACGCTCTGCGTAGCGTGGCTCCATAATGTCCGGATCCAATATCGCGGTTTTGTCCATAACATGGCGCGACTTTATGCCGCTGGCCTTTTCCACAAATTCAACCGAGCTGTGCGTCAGTGGCTCTGCATCGGGATGGGCGGCGTTATACCGATCGGCATAAGCGTTAAAGCTGGCAACAAGCTCCGCATTGCTGATGGTATCGGTTGGTGTGAATAAGCCAGTAGCTGAAATGACCGGTATGGCGCCGTGCGCTGAATGCGACATGTTTTTTCCCGCTTGTTTTATAGTTACGTCCGCGTGCCTAGCGCTTGCGTATTTATGAAACAAGACGTTTGAAAAGCTTTGTAACGCAGTTATGGAGGCAATGGGGGAGGAAGACAAAATATGTCTTTGAAGGAACGTCAGCCTAGCTGGTTGTCCCGGCTGGTCAGGCGGGTATTGGTCGGAATATACAAACGCGGCGGATGGCATGCCCATGGCGTCGTGCCCGAATCGCGTAAATTCGTGTTGATTGCGGCACCGCACACCAGCAATTGGGATTTTGTCTATTTTCTGGGATTAACAGATGACCTTGGAATAATGCCCCATTTCATGGGAAAATCTTCTCTCTTCCGTTGGCCATTTACAAACTTCATGCTCGACATGGGCGGCGTCCCGGTGGATCGCACATCGAACAAAAATTATGTTCAGCAGATGATTGATGAATTCGGCCGTAGAAAAGAATTCATGCTCACCATCGCGCCTGAGGGCACACGGGGCAACGTCAAAGCGTGGAAAACGGGTTTTTACCATATCGCCATGGGTGCCGGCGTGCCGATGGTCGTTGGCATGATGGATTATCAGTCAAAATCCGGTGGCTTAGGGCCAGAGATTTGGCCCACGGGTGATTATAAGGCGGACATGAAAAAGGTCGCCGAAATCTATTCTACTGTCGTGCCGAAATACCCTGCGAAAGGGATGACCGGCATTTTTGCAAAGGATGAAACATGACAGCTATCGGTCAAACACTTGCAATCAACGCGACTGCCCTGCTTGCAGTCATACTTCTGCTCTGGGCGTATTCGGTCAAGATCCGCGATGTTTCATTTATTGACGCGTTTTGGGCCTTCGGAATGGTGCTGCTTGCATGGGCAAGCTGGACGCAATCCGATGCACCGGGCGCGCTTTCGCATGTGCTGCTTGGCCTGACCACATTGTGGGGGCTTCGGCTTTCGCTGCATTTGTGGACACGCTGGCGCGCGCATGGCGAAGATCCGCGTTATGAAAAAATCATGCGCAGTGCGATGGAGAAAAAGGGCTGGAGCTGGAGCAAAACGTCGCTGCAGTCAGTTTTTCTGACCCAAGCCCCATTGCTGTTCATCACCTGCCTGCCCGCACAGCTCGGCATCGCGTACAGCGATGGCGCGAACACAGCTTTAGGTCCGCTTGCATTTGCCGGCGCGATTATTGCGATCATCGGCATATTATTTGAAACAATCGGTGATGCGCAGCTAAACGCATTCCGGGCCGACCCTGCCAACAAAGGCAAGGTGCTCGACACCGGCTTATGGCGCTATACCCGGCACCCCAATTACTTTGGCGATGCCTGCACATGGTGGGGTATCTGGCTCATTGCATGTGAGACTGGCCTGCCAGGTTGGATCAGCATCATTGGCCCGATATTCCTGACCTTCACGCTCACGCGCTGGTCGGGCAAGCCAATGCTAGAATATGGCATGAAGAAAACGCGGCCCGGCTATGCGGAATATGTCGCGCGCACATCAGGCTTCTTCCCGCTGCCGCCAAAGTCGCGCTAAGCCGTTAAAGGCGGGCGCCCTGAATCAGGCGACAACGCCAAACAGGTCGTGCTCGTCCGCGTCTTCGATATCGACCTGCACAATGTCGCCCGCCTTTAAGGTCGGTGCAACGTCACGCAGATAGACATGGCCATCGATCTCCGGCGCATCGGCTTGCGACCGTCCGGTGGCGCCAACGCTGCCATCTTCATCGGCGTCGCCAATCTCGTCGATAATGACGGGGATATTGCGTCCAACCTTGGCGGCAAGCTTAGCTGCGCTAATCGCCGCCGTCTTTTCCATGATACGCTGGAACCGCTCTTCCTTCACCTCTTCAGGAACAGGGTTTGGCAAATCGTTCGCTTGCGCACCTTCCACCGGTTCGAAGCGGAAGGCGCCGACGCGGTCCAATTGAGCTTCGTCCAACCAATCAAGCAGATATTGAAAATCCGCATCGGTTTCGCCCGGAAATCCGACCACAAAGCTTGACCGGATAGCGATGTCGGGCGCGATACTGCGCCAATTACGAATGCGCTCCAGCACCTTTGCTTCATTGGCGGGGCGCTTCATGGCTTTTAGGACATTCGGCGCGGCATGTTGAAACGGGATGTCGAGATATGGCGTCAAATACCCTTCGGCCATCAAGGGAATAACGTCATCAACATGCGGGTAAGGATAGACATAATGCAGCCGCACCCAAGGCGCGATGCCTTCGCTCGTCCGCAAGCTGCCCAATTCGCGGGCAAGGTCCGTCATATGCGCGCGCACCTGACGCCCCTGCCACTCGCGTGGCTCGTGCCGCGTATCAACGCCATAAGCAGACGTGTCTTGCGAAATAACCAAAAGCTCTTTGGTGCCCGCGGCGACCAGCTTCTCCGCCTCACGCAACACGGCGTCAATCCGGCGGCTCGCAAGCTTTCCGCGCAACGATGGAATGATGCAGAAGGCGCAGCTGTGGTTGCACCCTTCGGAAATCTTTAAATAGCTATAATGGCGCGGGGTCAGCTTCAAGCCGCCTTCGGGAACCAAGTCCACAAACGCACCGCGTGTAGGTGGCGCAGCTTCATGAACCGCCGAAACAACGGCTTCATATTGATGCGCACCGGTGATCGCGAGCACATCAGGGAAGCGCGCACGGATCACGTCGGCTTCATTACCCATGCAGCCTGTGACAATCACACGGCCGTTTTCTGCGATCGCCTCTCCAATCGCCTCAAGGCTCTCTTCCTTTGCGGAGTCCAGAAAGCCACAGGTGTTGACCAGCACAACGTCAGCGCCGGCATAATCGGGCGACAAGCCATAGCCATCGGCGCGCAGCTTTGTGAGAATCCGTTCGCTATCGACCAGCGCCTTGGGACAGCCAAGTGATACCATGCCGACCTTCGGCGCTGCTTTGATTTGAGTTGCCATGATGGCGGGCCGCATAGCGGGTTTCCGCACGCTTGTCACGGGCAGTATAGATTTGCGCTGTGCATCAGGATAACAATCCAACAATGATTATCAAAATTACCAAAGGTACGGATCGCGATTTTCTCGCTATTGTTCGGGATGATGGCTCGACCGAGACCGCAACCTTTCCCAAAAAAGGCGTGACGCCGCATGATGCGATCCATTATTTCGTCGAAACCGAGTTGAACTTGCCAATGGCATTTTGGGGAATGGTGGCAAAAGGGCATAGCCCCGCAGATATTCAGGAAATTGCAAAACAGGCGGGTCACGCCAGCGCGTCACGGGCGCAGACGCCGGACGAACATATTGTGCAGTTGCTTCAGGCAGAACGCTTGGTGGAATGTTTCGAATCCGATGCCTGGGGTGCCCCGGCAGATGCCGAAACCTTTATCTCCATTGCCAAAACCGCCTGCGAGGCTTCATTTGTTCCAATGCCTGCGCTGACGCCCCAATCGATTGAGGCCGTACGCACGCGGATTGCTGCGTTTCAGTCCATTTGGTCGGTTGCGAAAGCTGGCCATGTGGCCGAATTTCAGTGGGATGAACAATGATCCCGAACACAACGTAACTGGCACGCTGCAGCAAACGGCTTTCCCTTACCCGCTGTAGGCGCTCCGAAGATTTGCGAGGGACTCGCTATGGGTTAGGTCAAGCTGCAGCGGGGTCACTGCGATATAGCCATCCTCAATCACCTCAAGGTCGGTATCATGGCCCGGCGTGTGCACCATTCCATGAAGCCCGAACCAATAATAGTCGTAGCCACGCGGATCCGTGCCCTTGACGATTGAACCGCGGCTATAGTCATGGAAACCCTGCCGGGCGACTTTGATGCCTTTGACATCCTGCGGCAAGAGCGGCGGGAAGTTGATGTTGGTCAGCGTGCGCGGCGTATGCGGCGTGTCCAATAATGGACGCAGCACCCGCTCGCCCCACGCTTCGGCAGCTGAAAAGGGTACGGCGTCCGCCATGCCTTCTTTGCTATACACTTGGCTCAGCGCGATGGATCGGATTCCTGCCAACGCCCCTTCCATCGCCGCAGCGACCGTGCCCGAATAGGTAATGTCATCCCCAAGGTTGGCACCACGGTTGACGCCGGACAAGATCAGGTCAGGCTTTGCATCTTTCATGATGACACCAATGCCGAGCATGACAGAATCCGTCGGCGTCCCCGCAACCGAGTAATGTTTTTCGCCATGTTGGCGGATTCGCACAGGCTTAGTGAGCGTCAGCGAGTGCCCTGCCCCTGAATTTTCCTCCGCAGGTGCGACAATCCAGATGTCATCGCTCAGGGTACGGGCAATCGCCTCCAACACCTTAAGACCCGGCGCATTTACACCATCATCATTGGTCAATAAAATGCGCATCAGGCCGCAATCTCCAGCTTTGTCAGGCCGCCCATATATGGCAGCAGCGCGGCTGGAACGGTCACACTGCCGTCGGCCTGCTGATGATTTTCAAGGACGGCAACCAGCGTGCGGCCAACGGCCAAGCCAGAACCATTCAACGTGTGTACGAACACATTGCCTTTGCTTTCCGCAGGGCGGTACCGCGTGTTCATACGGCGCGCCTGCCAGTCACCGCAGTTCGAACAGCTCGAAATTTCACGATACAGCCCCTGCCCCGGCAACCAGACTTCAAGGTCATAGGTCTTGCGCGCGCTGGCACCCATGTCACCGGTGCACAGCAGCATCTTGCGATACGGCAGTTCAAGCGCTTGCAAAATACCCTCGGCACTTTCGACCATACGTTCATGTTCGGCGGCACTGTCTTCTGGGCGAACGATGGAGACCAGTTCTACCTTTTCAAACTGGTGTTGGCGGATCAGGCCTTTCGTATCGCGGCCCGCCGCGCCTGCTTCGGAACGGAAACAGGGCGTTAACGCGGTCATACGGATCGGCAGCACGCTTTCGTCCAAAATCTGCTCGCGCACGCTGTTGGTCAGCGATACTTCGGCGGTTGGGATCAGCCAGCGGCCATCGGTCGTCTGAAAATTGTCTTCGGCAAACTTGGGAAGCTGTCCGGTACCAAACAACGATTCCTGACGCACCAGATAGGGCGTGGCGCATTCTGTGTAACCGCGCTGTCCGGTCTGGTAATCCAGCATGAACTGACCAAGCGCGCGATTAAGCCGCGCCATTTGTCCGCGCATGAAGGTGAAGCGCGCACCCGAAATTGCAACGCCGGTTTCGAAGTCGAGGCCAAGCACTGGTCCCAAATCGGCATGATCGCGCGGTTCAAATTCAAAACTGCGCGGGGTTCCCCACCGGGCTACTTCAACATTCTCGGTCTCATCCGCACCATCGGGCGTGTCGTCAGCGGGCAAATTGGGCAGCCCGGCGAGCAGCGTATCCAATTCTTCGCCGGCCGCGCGTTCCTGCTCTTCCAATGCTGGCAAGGTGTCCTTCAACGCGGCAACTTCGGCTTTTAGCGCCTCTGCGGTCGCGGTATCGCCCTTGCCCATGGCAGCGCCGATTGCTTTGGACGCTTCATTGCGGCGTGCTTGCGCATTTTGCATTTCGGTCAACAAAGCGCGGCGATTTTCATCCAGCGCCAGAACCGATGCAGCAACGGGTGCAGCGCCCCTACGGATAAGGGCGGCATCAAAGGCTTGCGGGTTTTCGCGGATATATTTTAGGTCATGCATGGTGGCTGGCTATGCCGTTCGCGCATCGGTTTCGCAATGAAAAAGGGCATGCACATAATTTCGCGAAAGCCATGTATACGGAGATAATCTGGACCTTTTTCATTCTTGGGGCTGTTTGGAGCGATCGAATGTGTGAAGGCGCGCCGTTTCCACAGCTTTTATGGATTCCATGACAGTCTGTAACATTTGCTGCTTGTGCGGGTTTTGGCGTGAGTCTATAGCGCCGACGAGAGTGGATTTGGACGCGGCAACCTTGGTTTTGCGGGGCCCGCCAGAGGTGGAGAATCTAACATGGGCGCAAGCGCCGAGCCTCAAACGAATACCGGAGAATTGAACAACTCCGGTTACGATATTGACCCTTCATATATCCCCAGCGACGACGAGCCGTTCATGAACGATCGTCAGCTGAAATATTTTGAAAAACAGTTGGTTGACTGGAAAAACAGTATCTTGGCGGAATCGCAGGGTACGCTGAATCAGCTTCAGGATGGCCCTATGCGCGAACCTGATCTGAACGACCGCGCATCGAGCGAAACGGACTGGGGTATCGAATTGCGAACCCGCGACCGTCAGCGCAAACTGATCTCCAAAATCGAATCCGCGCTTCGCCGCATCACCGAAGGCGAATATGGATATTGCCAAGTAACAGGCGAGCCCATTTCACTTGCCCGATTGCGCGCCCGCCCCATCGCGACAATGACGCTTGAGGCGCAGGAACGACACGAACGGCAGGAGCGCGTTTCGCGCGACGACTAACACCGCGACGTTCAATGATCATGGTTGATGCAATTATGTGAAGTCCATCCGGTTGATCCGCGAATTAACCTTTTGGCTACACTTAGCTGGCATTGTCCAAGCCTGAATTATTCCCAATTCTATGCTTGGTGCTGCATTATGAATGACTCATTCGGCGAAATTAACATGTCGGCTGCAAAGCGGAACATGGATCGCGACAGCCTTTTTCTGAAGGCAGTTCTGCGCTTTCCCAACACAAAAAATGAGCACGAAGTGCGCATTCGCAACCTGTCAGCCGGCGGGCTGATGGCTGAAATCCCGACAAATGCACCGCGCGGTGAACCGGTGGAGATAAAGCTGCGCAGCATCGGTTGGGTCAGCGGTCACATTGCATGGGCAACAGACGGCCGTGTGGGGATTGCGTTTGATCACCACATCAATCCGAAAGACGTACGCAAGCCAGTTAGCACTGGTGCTCTCGACCTGCCCCTATATCTTCAAAGGCTGAACACAACGCCGCCCGTGCCTGGCAAGCTACGCCGCGTTTAAATCAATCATCCAAGCAATATATGTCGACAGGGACGGCAATTTTGTCGAGCACGCGGCCAACGGGGTAAGCTGACTTACTTCCCTGCTCAATCGCGGCCTCAAGCACGGCACGCTTCTCTGCGCCATTGATTACCAATATCGCCGTACGCGCAGTACCGATTGCAGATGCTGTCAAGGTTACGCGATTGACCGGCGCTTCGGGCGGGAGCGGGTCTGGCGCAACACCGACCGCGCGCACATCTTTTCCGCCTTCGAGCGCGGTTTCCATATCAGGTCCCGGGAATATCGACGCGGTATGCCCATCCGTGCCCATACCCAGCCAGACAAGATCGGGTGGCCAATGCAGGTCCGCAAGACGGGCATTTGCTGCCCCTCCGGCCAATTTATAGTCCGCAGCATCGCTGGTGATCGGCAACACGCGCGCGCCTTTTGGAATGAATATCTTCGCAATCATCGCAACATTCGACAGCGCATTGTCGACCGGAACCAACCGGTCGTCGGTCGGAATGATTGTTACACTTTTCCAGCGGATATTGGCTTGCGCCAGCTTTTCCAAAATCGGCTTTGGTGTCGAACCGCCGGGGAACGCGACCAATGCTTGGCCACGGGCATCAAGTGCACTTTCGATGATGAAGCTGACGTCGCCGACAACAGCGTCGATCAAATCTTCTGCTGCGTCAAAGTCCCACCATTCAATTTCTTCGGCCATGTGCCTTGCGTCTCCGTTAGTTGCGTAATGCCGATGCTGCGCGCGCTGCAGATTCTATCGCGGCAACATCAGGAACGCCTTTACCAACAAGCCAGCTTCCACCAACACATAAAATTTCGGGAACCGCGAGCCAGTCTGCCGCGGTTTCCTGTTTGATACCGCCGGTCGGGCAGAATTTGCACTGACCAAAGGGGCCGATAAGCGATTTCAGCGCAGGTAGACCGCCATTTGCTTCCGCCGGGAAGAATTTGAAATGCGTCAGGCCCAGATCAAGTCCGCGCATGATATCGCCCGCGCTCGCAACGCCTGGAAGAAACGGAATATTCTTGGCGATGGCGGCTTTACCTAAATTGTCGGTCAGGCCGGGCGAAACGATAAACTCCGCCCCAGCCGCGATTGCGCTGTCCAGGCCTGCCACATCAACAACGGTGCCTGCACCCACAATTGCGCCCGGCACTTTCTTCATTTCGGCAATAGCATCCAATGCAGCCGCCGTGCGCAACGTGACCTCTAACACCGGCAAACCACCCGCAACCAATGCCTCCGCAATCGGGCGTGCATGCGCCGCATCTTCAATCACCAGAACGGGGATAACGGGCGCAGTGCGCATGACTTTTTCAACGGGCGACATTGGCTATTCTTTCTCGATATATTGTTGGGCATAGGCAGCCGCTGCCCCAAAAAGGCCCGGCTGCGGATGGGTGATGAGTTTAACAGGGATGGAGGCCATTAATCCTTCAAAGCGGCCTTTGGCGCGGAACCGTTCGGCAAAGCCTGAACGGACAAGACTGTCCTTGATACGCAGTCCTAGGCCGCCTGCGATGACGACCCCTGCAAAGCCGCCTTGAGCGAGCGTGATGTCACCGGCAACGCTGCCCAGCGACAGGCAAAAACGGTCAACAGCCGCCGCGGCAAGGCTATCTTCACCGGACATACCCATTTGCCAGAGCGTCTTGTCATCATATTGCTGCACCGCGCGGCCTTCGATGGCGGCCAGCGTTTCGTAAAGATCAACCAAGCCAGGACCGGACACCACCCGTTCAATCGACACCCTGCGGTAGCGTTTGCGCAAGCGCGCCAACACGGCATCTTCAATGGCATCGAGCGGGGCAAAATCGATATGCCCACCTTCGGTCGCCTGCACATGATAGACGCCGCCGGTGCGCGCGACATGTGCGACGCCAAGACCGGTCCCCGGGCCAATGATGCTCAGCGTGCCTTCGGGCGCGAACGCCTGCTCAGGGCCCGTCAAATGGTGGAAATGCTCGGGCCCCGCTTGCGCAACTGCATGGCCAACAGCGCCGAAATCATTAACGATAACGAAGCTATCGACATTCAGCTTTTCACAGACCATCGACCGGCGAATAATCCAAGGGTTGTTGGTGAGCTTAATCACGTCAGCATCAACGGGCCCTGCAATGGCAATAGCCGTTGCGGGCGGAAGCGGCGCTCCGTTCATCCGCTGAAATTCCTGCCACGCGGTTTGGAAACTGGCATGCTCTGCTGTCTTCAGCGTTACCGCCTCGCCAAGGTTAATGACCTTGCCCGCATCCACTTCGGCAAGGGCAAAGCGCGCGTGGGTTCCGCCGATATCGACGGCGACAATCGCGGTCATAGCCCTGCCGCCGCGAGCATCGCTGACCCGCCCTTTTCCGCTTCATCGGCCGTAGCGCGCATCATTGCAAACAGCTCGCGTCCAGTTCCCATTTGCGCCACGGGCGTCGGGGCTGGCGTGCGACCGGCCCATTCGGTATCGTCGACCAGCACGGACAATGTACCGTTGGTGGCACACAGGCGCACGATATCGCCATCGTGAAGCTTCGCGATTGCTCCGCCACGTGCGGCTTCGGGACTTAAGTGGATCGCCGCGGGCACTTTGCCCGATGCGCCGGACATACGCCCGTCGGTCACGAGCGCCACGTTAAAGCCTTTATCCTGCAACACACCCAATGGCGGCGTCAGCTTGTGGAGTTCAGGCATGCCATTGGCGGCAGGCCCCTGAAAACGGATGACGACAATGACATCGCGATCAAGCTCGCCCGCCTTAAACGCTGCAAGAACATCATTTTGTTCGTGAAATACCCGCACCGGTGCTTCGATGGTCCAGCGTGCCGGATCAACCGCGCTGGTCTTGAACGTCGCGCGGCCCAAATTACCCGTCACCAAACGCATCCCTCCATCGGGACTGAACGGCGCGGACGGCGGACGCAGCATTGTGTCATCGGCGGTCATCGCAGGGGCGTCGCGCCACACAAGCTTATCCTCTTCCAACATGGGCTCACGTCCATAATCCGCCAAATCCTGTCCCGCAACGGTCATGATATCGCGGTGGAGAAGCCCCGCGTCTATCAGTTCGCGGATGACATAGCCTATTCCGCCTGCCGCGTGGAAATGGTTCACATCGCCCGAGCCATTCGGATACACGCGGGCGATTAACGGCACCACTGCGGACAGCTGATCCAAATCTTCCCAATCGATAATAATACCGGCGGCGCGGGCGATGGCCGGAATATGCAGCGCATGGTTCGTTGATCCACCCGTGGCCAGCAAACCGACACAGGCGTTGACGATGGCTTTTTCGTCGACGCACAGGCCCAAGGGCCGGTAATCGTCTCCGTCCCAGCCAATTTCACTCAACCGATGTACCGCAGCCCGGGTCAATTCGGTGCGCAGCTTGTTCCCCGGATTGATGAACGCGGCACCGGGGATATGCAGCCCCATGACCTCCATCATCATCTGGTTGGAATTGGCGGTGCCGTAAAAAGTACATGTGCCTGCGCCGTGATAGGACGCGGCTTCCGCCTCCAGCAATTCGGCGCGGCCTACTTTACCCTCTGCATATAGCTGACGGACACGTTGTTTTTCTTTGTTGGCGAGGCCCGACGGCATTGGGCCTGCGGGGACGAGGATTGTTGGCAAATGGCCAAAACGCAACGCGCCGATCAAAAGGCCCGGGACGATCTTGTCACAAATGCCCAACATCGCGACGCTTTCAAACATCCCGTGGCTCAGGCCAACCGCGGTTGCCATGGCAATGACATCGCGGCTGAACAACGACAGCTCCATCGAATCCTGACCCTGCGTCACACCATCGCACATCGCGGGCACCGCGCCTGCGACCTGCGCTGTCGCGCCAACTTCGCGCGCGAATATTTTCATCTGCTCGGGGTAGCGGCCATATGGCTGATGCGCCGACAGCATGTCGTTATAGGCACTGACAATGCCGATGTTCATCGCTTTGCCGCCGCGAATGGCGGGCTTATCCTCACCGCTCGCGGCAAAGCCATGCGCCAGATTGCCGCAGCTTAAAGCGGGCCGGTTTACGCCTGCATCACGTTGCTTGGCGATCAGGTCGAGATAGGCCTGACGCCCGGGCTTTGACCGTTCGATGATCCGCGCGGTGACGGCTTCAACGGTTGCGTG
>NZ_JBILAF010000148.1:0-3996 GCF_044354325.1 Sphingorhabdus sp.
CAACCGCAAGCAGTTTGGCAAGGCCATCATCGGGTTCCCGCGTGTCGCCGACAAAATCGCCATGAGCGTGGCCGATTTCGTGATGACCCGTGAACTGACCTATGCTGCTGCCCGCGCCAAGGATTCCGGTAAACGCTGCGATATTGAGGCGGGCATGGCGAAGTTGCTGGCGGCCCGTGCGGCGTGGAGCAATGCGGACGCGAGCTTACAAATTCATGGCGGCAATGGCTATGCGTTGGAATATGAAATCAGCCGCGTTTTGTGTGACGCGCGCATATTGAATATCTTTGAAGGTGCCGCAGAAATTCAAGCGCAGGTGATCGCCAAAGGCCTGATGGGAGGCGCAAACTGATGGGGGCATGGGATGCTTGGATTGGCCGTGAGGAAGCCCGGACAGACAGGGTAGATGCTGGACTCGTTTCGCGCTGGCTTGCAACCTTTGACCGGGATGCGCCGAGCGATGGCAATGTCCCGCAGGGTTTGCACTGGTGCCTTTGCTTGCCAGACGCACCAACCGCAAAGCTCGGTCCCGATGGGCATCCGTTGCGCGATGAAGGCGAAGAAAGCTTCCTACCCCCAGTGCCGCTGCCACGCCGCATGTGGGCCTCAAGCAAGGTCGAGTTTCTGAAGCCGTTGGAAATTGGAGCGGTCGTCACGCGGACGTCGCGCATATTGTCGATATCCGAAAAGTCAGGCAATTCCGGGCAACTGGTTTTTGTCGATGTCGCGCATGAAACCTCCACTGAAAACGGATTGGCTGTGCGCGAGGTGCAAAGCATCGTGTACCGTGCGGCCGTGGGATTAGAAACGCCGCTATCACCACCCGTGGAGAGCGTGCGCAGCTTTGACGCCAATGGTTGGGACGCTCAGCGCGTTGTTGTCCCCAGCGAGCCGTTGCTTTTTCGCTATTCCGCGCTCACGTTCAACAGCCACCGGATCCATTATGACTTGCCATATGCCCGCGATGAAGAGCGCTATCGCGGGTTAGTGTTCCATGGTCCGTTGACAGCGAGTTTGCTACTGGACCTCGCCCGCCGGGCATTGGGGGACAATGCGTTAGCCAGCTTCGCATTCCGGGGCCTATCTCCAGCAATCTGCGGAGAGGCCTTGCATCTGGTGATGCGGGGATCAGGCAACGATATGGAACTGGCCGCCTTTGCAGGCGACGGACGACAGATCATGGCAGCTTCGGCGCAAGGACATATTTGACATGAGTGAGAGTGAAAATATCGCCGAAATCCGCCGTTCGGTTCAGGCATTATGCGCCGATTTTCCAGGTGCATATTGGCGGGAAAAAGACAGCGCCCGCGCCTATCCGGGCGAATTTGTGGATGCGCTGACCAAGGCAGGGTTCCTCGCGGCGTTGATTCCGGAAGCATACGGTGGGTCAGGGCTAACGCTCTCTGACGCGGCCATTATCATGGAGGAAATTCAAGCTTCAGGCTGCAACGGCGCGTCCGCCCATGCCCAGATGTACATCATGAACACGCTGTTGAAATATGGCAGCGAAGAACAGAAGCAGGAATATCTGCCACGTATCGCGACAGGCGAGCTGCGCCTGCAGGCCTTTGGTGTGTCCGAACCGACCAGCGGCACCGACACGCTTTCCTTGCGCACGGTCGCGGTTCGCGATGGCGACGAATATGTCATTAACGGCCAAAAATTATGGACGAGCCGCGCGGAATATTCCGACCTGATGATGTTGCTCGCGCGCACGACGCCGCGTGAGGAGGTCTCCAGCAAGACGGAGGGGCTCTCGGTTTTTCTCATTGATATGCGCAAGGTGGTCGGAAACGGCATGACCATCAAGCCGATCCGCACGATGATGAACCATTCAACGACCGAAATCTTCTTCGACGATATGCGGATTCCCGCCTCGGCCTTGGTCGGCGAAGAAGGCAAAGGTTTCCGCTACATCCTGTCGGGCATGAATGCCGAGCGCATCCTCATTGCCGCCGAGTGCATTGGCGACGCCAAATGGTTCATTAAAAAGGCCAGCGATTATGCCAGCGAGCGCAACGTCTTTGGCCGCGCCATTGGCCAGAACCAAGGCGTGCAGTTTCCTGTAGCGCGCTGCTACGCGCAAATGTGTGCAGCGGAACTGATGGTGCATCATGCAGCGCGGGTATTTGATGCCGGCGGTAACCCGGGCGCAGAGGCGAATATGGCGAAGCTCCTTGCGTCAGAAGCCAGCTGGGCCGCCGCCGACATGTGCGTCCAAACGCACGGTGGCTTTGGCTTTGCTGAGGAATATGACGTCGAACGCAAGTTCCGTGAAGCACGGCTTTATACCGTTGCCCCGATCAGCACGAACCTGATCCTAAGCTATCTTGCCGAGCATGTTCTCGGCCTTCCCCGCAGCTATTGATTGACATGATTTCGGACATGAAAATCGACAGCACAGCCGCCACATTAGTCGACAAAGGCCCAGTGGATGAATTTTGAACTCGCCGAAGAACATCGGATGTTAAAGGATCTGGTCCGCAAATTTGTGGACTCCCAATTGGTGCCGCTCGAAGGTGAGGTTCTGGCGCGCGATACTGCAGGCAAAGGCAGCTATCTGACCAAGGATGAACAGGCCAAGGTTGACGCCGTCTCGAAAGATCTCGGCCTGTGGGGGCTGGATGCGCCTGAAGAAGTCGGCGGTATGAATTTGCCGATGGTGGCGATGGTTGGGGTCGGTGAGGAATTAGGCCGCACCGCGACGCCATATACCCTGCCGCCAGATTCGCCGAATTTGCGTATGATGATGGCGGCTGCGGACGAAAAGCAGCGCGAGCATTATCTTGCGCCTTATGTGCGCGGTGAAACCATTTCTGCCATTGGCATTTCGGAGCCTGGCGCTGGTGCTGATCCGCAATTGATGAAAACCACCGCCGTCCAGGATGGCGACGACTGGATCATTAACGGCCGCAAAATCTGGATTACCAAAGCGGATGAAGCCGATTTCACGATCTTGATGGCGGTAACCGACAAGAATGCCAATGGTCGCAATGGCATGTCTGCATTTTTGGTGGACCGCGATACGCCCGGGTTCAACGTGTTACGTAAAATCCCGATGATTGACGGCACCGCGACCTATGAAATCGCGCTGGACGATTGCCGTGTTCCGGGCTGGAAATTGCTCGGGACGCGCGGGCAGGGGTTTCTGCCCATGCAGGTGCGGCTTGGCACGCGGCGTATTGAAATGGCGTCCTGGTCGATCGGCATGGCGCAGCGCGCATTGGACATGATGGTTGAATATGCGCCACAGCGCGTCACATTTGGCAAGCCTTTGTCTTCACGCCAGACGGTTCAAAATTGGATATCCGATGCCGCCACGCGCATTCATGCCATGCGTTTGATGACCTATGACTGCGCGTGGAAAATCGATGAAGGGCGCGACACGCGGCAGGAAATTTCGATGATCAAATCCTATTGTACCGAAGCCGCATATGACATCGTTGACCATGCGATGCAGATGTTCGGTGGCATGGGGATGACACGCGAAATGCCGCTATATTTGCTTTCAAACAAGCTACGCACGATGCGTATTTATGATGGACCCAGCGAGATCCACAATTGGGTGGTCGCCCGCGATTTGCTTGGAACGCGTGAATGACCGATGCTTCATTCATGGACGACGCCGTCAGCTAACATCATAGAACAGGGGTAAACATGCAAAGTTGCTTTGCGCGGGGGGAATACAAATGGCCGAAAAGAAATTTGATATCATCGTATATGGCGCGACCAGCTTCGTCGGCCAGATCATCGTACGTTACATGCAAGAGCAGTTCGCCGATGGATCGATTAAATGGGCTATGGCAGGGCGTTCGCTCAGCAAGCTTAAGCAGGTCCGCGATACGATTGGACTTTCGGGCATAGAGATTATCGTTGCTGACGCTGCGGATGAAGATGCGCTGAAGCAAATGTGCGCGCAGACCACTGTCGTCATGTCAACGGTCGGCCCCTATGCGCTCTATGGTGACTTGCTCGTTCAGGTCTGCGCCACCACGG
>NZ_JBILAF010000149.1:0-3986 GCF_044354325.1 Sphingorhabdus sp.
TCATCGTCCAACACGCCTAAATCACGCAGGATTTGGAGAACATCATCACGTTGCGCGTCGGTTTCGCTGTGCGAGATATCGCGGACATGCACAATGATATCGGCCGAAATCACTTCTTCGAGCGTGGCGCGGAATGCGGCAACCAATTGCGTTGGCAGGTCGGAAACAAATCCAACCGTGTCCGACAAAATTGCTTTTTCGACTCCGGGCAACGAAATTTCCCGCATGGTGGGGTCGAGCGTCGCAAAAAGCATATCTTCTGCCAACACAGTCGCGCGCGTTAGGCTGTTGAACAAGGTCGATTTGCCGGCGTTGGTATAGCCAACCAAAGCGATCACTGGCCAAGGCGCCCTTTTGCGGCGCGCACGGTGCAAAGACCGTGTTCGTTTCACTTCCTCAAGCTCGCGGCGCAAACGCGCCATCCGGTCGCGGATCATCCGGCGGTCGGCCTCAATCTGCGTTTCGCCCGGGCCGCCCAGGAAGCCGAAGCCCCCGCGCTGCCGTTCCAAGTGCGTCCAGCTGCGCACCAAGCGACCGGCTTGATAATCCAAATGGGCCAGCTCAACCTGCAACCGTCCTTCGGCTGTTGCCGCACGCTCGCCAAAAATTTCGAGGATGAGCCCGGTACGGTCAATGGTTTTTAATCCGGTGCGCTCTTCCAGATTGCGCTGCTGAATGGCCGTCAAAGACGCATCGACGATGAGCAGGTCGATTTCCAAGTCCTTGCCTATCTGGGCGATTTCTTCGACCTGCCCGCCACCAAGCAAGGTAACCGCGCGCGGCGAACGCACGCGAAAATGCTTTTTCTGGACGACATTCAAGCCAATGGCCAAGGCAAGGCCCTCGGCCTCGGCAAGCCGCGCCTCTGGCCCTACCGAAGCCCGTCCGGGCAATTCGGGGTAAATAACCAACGCACGCGCACCGCGCGCAAATTCGTCGGTCTCGCTGCGTTCAAAAACGCTCAAATATCATCCTCATCCACGCCCTGATTATATTCGGCGAGATTTACAGGATGCGCAGGCTGAATGGTCGATATGGCATGCTTGTAGACGAGCTGCGTCGTACCATCGCGTTCCAGCAGAACCGAAAACAGGTCATAGGCCGCAATACCGCCCTGAAGCATCACACCGTTGACGAGGAACGTGGTGACGGGCTCATTCTTGTCGCACATCGCATGCAAGAACACATCCTGCAGCATACCCACACGGTGGCTGGTGCGGCTCATCATGTCATCGAACACCGACCGATCGGGCGAGACAGATGGCATAATCGTGGAAATGCTATGCTTATAGACCAGCTGGGACATGCCATCACGGCGCAATAGCACGGAGAAGTTGTCAAACCAGGTGACGACGCCTTGAAGCTTCACACCCTTGACCAAAAACATGGTCACCGGTGTTTTTGATTTTCTCAGCGAGTTCAGAAACAGATCTTGCAGTCCGTTATTCTTTTCAGTCATTATTATTATCCGATTATATTTTTGTTGTGCCCGGCTTAACGGGAGACCCTAAAAGGGAGTGAGCCGAGGCAAAAGCGCGTATACACGAGGACGGCATACGGCGCAATTGGACTCATGCGTCGCTATCTTCTTCAACCTCCAGACCGTTTTTCCGTACGGAAATGCCAAGCAGTTTGAGCTTACGATGCAGTGCAGAACGCTCCATCCCCACAAAAGCCGCCGTCTTGGAAATATTGCCTGAAAAACGCTTAATCTGCACACGCAGATATTCGCGTTCAAACGCTTCGCGCGCCTCACGCAAGGGCGCGCCCATCAGCGACGTGACATTATTCTCCGTGCCTTCATAGCTGTTGATGACTTCCGAGGGCAGCATGTCCGCGTCAATCGTGTGGACCCGGTTTGCGGGCGCCAATATGATCGTCCGCTCAATGATATTGCGCAGCTGGCGCACATTTCCCGGCCACTCACACGCCTGAAGCGCGGCCATGGCGTCATCCGAAAAATAGGGCGGTGGAATGCGATGTTCCGATGCAAAGCGCGCCGCATAATGATTGGCAAGGTCGGGAATATCCTCCCGACGGCCAGACAATGGCGGAATTTCAACGGGCACAACATTCAGGCGATAGAAAAGATCCTCGCGAAAGCGCCCTTCCGCAATCTCAATCGCCAAATCACGCGCAGTGGCGGAGACAAAGCGGACATCGACCCTAATCTGCCGGTCGCCCCCTACCCGCACAAAGCTTTGGTCGGTTAAAACACGCAAAATCTTGCCCTGCGTGGTCCACGGCATGTCCGCAACTTCGTCGAGAAACAACGTGCCACCATGCGCTTTTTCCAACATGCCAGCCTGCACAAGCCGGCCATCTTTTTCGATACCGAACAGCTCTTCATCAAAGCGCTCTGGGGACAAGCGGGCGGCGCTCACCGAGACGAAAGCCGAGTCCGAACGCGGGCTCCAGCTATGGAGCAAACGGGCCGCGACCTCTTTCCCAACGCCAGCGGGGCCAGTGATCAGCATCCGGCTGCCTGTGCCCGCGACTTTCTTCAAAGTTGCGCGCACCGCGTTGATCGCCGCGGATGATCCGGTGAGTTCTTCCGAATGCCCTACCCGCGCCTTTAGCGCCGCGTTTTCCGCGCGAAGACGTTCGGTCTCGGTCGCTTTTGATACCAAATGGAGAAGCTTGCTGGCCTCAAATGGCTTTTCGATAAAGTCCGCCGCGCCATGGCCAATGGCGGCAACGGCGGTGTCGATATTGCCATGCCCGGAAAAGACGATGACGGGAATCTGCGGATCGCGTAACTTGATAGCGCGCAGCAATTCAATACCATCCATCGACGACCCGCGCAGCCATACGTCCAAAAGGATAAGCGACGGCAACCGCTCGTCCAGTGCGGCCAAGGCTTCATCAGCGGAAGCCGCTGTTCTGGTGCCATATCCTTCATCGTCAAGGACGCCGGAGACCAAGTCCCGAATGTCTTGCTCGTCGTCTACAATCAGTATGTCGAGTGCCATATTAGCCCATAACCTCATCTGAATTGACTGCTGGCGGGGCGGCGTTCAACTTGCCTACCCGCAATGCCACGATTTCCGGATTGAACTTCAACGTCACAACCGCGCCTTCCGGATGGTTGTCTGACAGAGAAATCTCTCCAAAATGTTCTTCAATGATTTTCTTAACGATGGCGAGGCCAAGCCCCGAACCGGTTGCACGGTTGGTGATATAGGGTTCCATAATCCGCTTGCGATCCGGCGGCAGGCCAATGCCGTTATCCGATATTCGGATAATTAAACCATCATTTTCGACAACCAGATCGACGACGATCGCGCCGTCGACTTCGACCGTTTTCTTTTTCTCTTGTATCGATTCAACCGCGTTTTTCAAAATGTTGGTGATCGCCTGCCCCAATTGGCGTCGGTCGGAGATTAATGTCGGGAACGGACCATCCTGATTATAAGTGAAGCGGATATCGGGATGTGCAACCTCAAACATGAACACGGCATGCCCGACAATATCGTGCATATTTTCCGCCCGGAACAAAGGCTTTGGCATCCGCGCGAAGGAGGAGAATTCATCGACGATGTTTCGCAAATCGCCGACTTGGCGCACGATGGTGCTGGTCAGCTGCGTGAATATCGCTTCATCTTGGGTAATGCTCTTGCCGAAGCGACGCTGAAGACGCTCTGCGGCCAATTGGATTGGCGTGAGCGGGTTTTTGATTTCGTGCGCGATGCGGCGGGCGACGTCGGACCATGCCGCGCGGCGTTGATCGGCCAGCTGCTGACTGATGTCTTCAAAGGTGACCACACTGCCCTGCTCGCGTGGAGACACCGTGACGGCGACCGTCAGCGGCTCTGGGCCGCCGTCAAGCTGCACGACGCCGCGTGGGCTCTCGCTGGCCAAAGCGGCGAGCGCGGGCGCAACCAGGTCGAACTTTTGCCCAACGATGGTATCGGATTCATGCTTCAGCAATTTTTCGGCGGTGGAATTCGCCAATTGGACCACGCCATCGCCATCGACAGAAACGA
>NZ_JBILAF010000048.1:0-14704 GCF_044354325.1 Sphingorhabdus sp.
TGGGAGCGCGGCGCCGGCTTGACGGGCGCTTGCGGAACCGGGGCCTGTGCCACGGCCGTTGCGGCGATCCGTCAGGGCAAGGCGACATCGCCCGTGACAGTCCACCAATCGGGCGGAACCCTGACCATCGACTGGAGCCCGGGACAGCCCGTCATCATGACCGGCAGCGCCACTTATGTGTTCAAAGGTCAGGCCGACTGGGATGCATTTGGATGAACGCGCCCGTCAAAAAGCCTGAAGTCATCAGCATGGGTTGCCGCCTCAATTTGGCGGAGAGCAACGCTCTGGCTGAACAACTCGCAGGCCGCGATGACATCGTCATCATAAACAGCTGCGCGGTGACCAATGAGTCTGTGCGGCAAACACGGCAAGCCATCCGTCAGGCGCATCGGCGTCGCCCGGACGCGTCTGTGTGGGTCACCGGCTGCGCTGCGCAAGTGGAGCCCGAAACATTTCGGGCCATGCCAGAGGTTGCAGGCGTCTTTGGCAATCATGAGAAACAAGACGCGACCTTGTTACGCGATTTGATGGATCGTTCCGACAGGCCAGTCATTGTCTCGGACATCATGACCATCGCGCAAACCGCGCCGCATCTCGTCACCGCCTATTCCGGCAAAACCCGCGCTTTTGTCGAAGTTCAAAATGGCTGCGATCACCGCTGCACATTTTGCATCATTCCCTATGGCCGCGGCAACAGCCGCTCCGTCCCTGCTGGCAGCGTCATTGAACATATTCAAAAGCTCGTCGACACGGGCTTTAAAGAGGTGGTGCTGACGGGTGTTGACGTGACCAGCTATGGCCATGATCTTCCGGGCAGCCCCAATTTAGGATCACTGGTTGAACGGATATTGAAACTCGTTCCCGATCTTGCCCGCCTCAGGCTATCGTCGATTGATGGTGTCGAAATTGACGACCGGCTGTTCGACTTGCTCACTGGAGAGGCCCGCGTGATGCCGCATGTTCATTTGTCGTTACAGGCAGGCGACAATATGATCCTGAAGCGCATGAAACGCCGCCATAGCCGCGAACTCGCGATCGATCTGGTTGCGCGGCTTACAGCAAAGCGACCCGAGATCGCCATTGGCGCGGATATTATTGCCGGTTTCCCGACCGAAGACGATGCGATGTTTGCAAACAGCATGGACCTCGTCGAACAATGCGGGATCGTGCATGGCCATATATTCCCATATTCGCCCAAAAAGGGCACACCAGCCGCGCGCATGCCGCAACTGCCCCACCCCGTTATCAAGGCACGTGCCAAGGCATTACGCGAAGCTGTCGCGGCAGAAAAATCCCGCTGGTTGACGGCGCTGATTGGCACCATCCAGAATGTCGCGGTCGAAAATGGCGGCAGGGGTGGCCATGCGGAGAATTTCGCGTATCTGCAGCTGGATAAAGTCATGCCCGAAGGCAACATTGTCGCCGCGCGGGTGTTGCGGTCAACAGACGGAATATTGCAGGCAGAGGTTGTAGAATGAGCGAGAATGCTGGGTGGAAAGACCGACTGTTTGGCGGCCTGAAGAAAACTTCAGTTAAGCTGACGGACAATATCGCGGGGCTTGTCACCAAGGCGAAGCTGGAAGCACGCGACCTAGATGACATTGAAGATGCGTTGATTGCGTCAGACCTTGGCCCAGCCATGGCTGCGCAAATTCGCGACAAGATTGCTGCTGGACGTTTTGACAAGGGCATTGATGCCGAAGGAATCCGCCAGATTGTCGAGGACGAAGTGGCCGCCGTGTTGGCACCCGTCGCATCCCCGCTCGAAATCGATGCATTCCCGCGCCCTCAGGTCATATTGGTGATTGGCGTAAATGGGTCTGGCAAGACGACGACGATTGCCAAGCTGGCCCACCTTTTCCTTGAACAGGATTATGGCGTCATGCTGGCTGCAGGTGATACGTTCCGTGCCGCAGCGATTGGCCAGTTGAAAGTTTGGGCGGAACGCATTGGCGTACCCATTGTGACTGGCCCCGAAGGCGGCGACGCCGCTGGTGTCGTGTTTGACGCGGTGAAAAAGGCAACCGCAGAAGGCATCGACGTGCTGATCGTCGATACCGCTGGCCGGCTTCAGAACAAACGCGAGTTGATGGATGAGCTGGCAAAAATCCGCCGGGTGCTCGGGCGTCTCAACCCTGCAGCGCCGCACAATGTGGTGTTGGTTCTGGACGCGACGACGGGGCAGAATGCGCTATCGCAAATCGAAACCTTCAAAGAAGTCGCTGACGTAACTGGACTTGTGATGACCAAATTGGACGGCAGCGCGCGCGGCGGCATCTTGGTCGCGGCGGCCAAGCAATTCGGCCTACCCATTCACGCCATTGGCGTCGGCGAGACCATCGATGACCTGCGCCCCTTCAACGCGCAAGATGTTGCCCGTGCCATCAGCGGCGGCTCTTTGTGAGCGACACAGCCACGCCCAAAAAGCCGTCGGGTACCTTAAACTTCATTCTCGATTTTGGACCGCTACTGCTGTTTTTCGTGGCGTCAAAATTGGGCAGTTCGGACACCGATCCGAAACAAGGCGCGATTGTCGGCACCGCAACGTTCATGGCCGCGATCATTGTTGCGGTGATTGTTTCCAAGGTGAAACTGGGCAAGATTTCACCGATGCTGAAGCTCACGGCAGCTTTAGGCGTGTTTTTCGGCGCGCTGACGATCTGGTTTCATGACGAACGCTTCATCCAGATTAAGCCGACGATCATCTACGCCTTTTTCGCGCTTCTGCTGATTGGGGGATGGGTCCGCGGCAAGGCCATGCTTAAGTATGTTTTGGAGCATGCCTATCAAGGTCTTGACGAAACCGGCTGGTTAAAACTGTCGCTTAGCTGGGGCGTGTTTTTCCTTGTGCTAGCCGGACTGAACGAGATTTTTAGGCAGCCCCAATGGTTCTCTTTCGATACCTGGCTATCCATCAAGGTGTGGGGCGTAACGGCATGCACGTTCCTGTTCGCGTTTGCCAATATCCCAATGCTGATGCGCCACGGGCTAAAACTGGGCGACGACACCGAGACACCGCCGAACGCGTAAAGTCATGACTGGTCAGCGCGCGAGACGCCATGTCCTTCTAGATTTTCGGCTACAAATTCCCAATTAATCGCATTGGCGAGTAACGCGTCGATATAGTCGGGGCGGGCATTGCGATAGTCGATATAATAAGCATGCTCCCACACATCGATTGTGAGCAAGGGCTTCATATCATGTACCAAGGGTGTGTCGGCGTCATGTAACGACGTAATCTTCAATTGGCCGCCGTCAACAACAAGCCACGCCCAACCGCTTGCGAAATGCGCGACAGCTTCTTCTTTGAGCGTCACCAGCAGGTTTTCGACACTGCCGAAGCTTTCATCGATCATTGTCTTTAACTGGCCGCCAGGCACCTGTTTTTCAGGTGTCAGACACTGCCAATAAAAACTGTGGTTCCAAATTTGCGCGGCGTTGTTGAACAGTTGTGTGTTGCCCTTCGCCTTGGCAGCCGTGATAACTTTGCTCAAGGGCGCACCTGATAAAGCCGCATCGTCGGCGACCAAGGCATTGGTTTTATCGACATACGCCTTGTGATGCTTGCCATGGTGAAAGTCGAACGTTTCGGCAGAAATGAGGCCGCCGAAGGAAATTTCGTCGTAGGGAAGTTCGGGGAGAATGAAGGGCATGTTGCATGTTTCCTTTTGAGAAGTCCGCAACGCAAACCAACGGGCGCAGCGCCCGTTCCGTCGGGCGCACGCAAATTACGCAGAAAATATGTGACAAAAGCGACCCACAAAGATATGCAGTAGCTTATCAGGGGCAAAACCACTTGAATGCCTACAGGAGGAAAAAATGGCGAAATTTTTTGGAAATCTACATCTGGTGCTGGTCGCCGGTCTCGTGCTGTCATTGGCACTTATGTTCGGTTTGCACGGCGACGCATTGACGGCACAGTCTGTCACACGTTGGCTGCATACATTCTTCGGGATCGTCTGGATTGGGCTGTTGTACTATTTTAACTTCGTTCAAATTCCGACCATGCCGAAAATTCCCGCAGAGCTTAAGCCAGCTGTGTCGAAGCATATCGCGCCATCTGCGCTGTTTTTCTTCCGCTGGGCCGCGGCGGCGACCGTGTTGTTGGGACTGATCATTGCGGTTCAGTCCGGTTACGCCCATGAGGCATTCACGCTGCAGGATCCCTACAGACTGATCGGCGTTGGCATGTGGCTTGCGGTTATCATGGCATTCAACGTCTGGTTCATCATCTGGCCCAACCAGAAGAAGGCACTTGGCATCGTTGAAGCCGATGATGCGACAAAGGCAAAGGCAGCAACGACAGCGATGATGACATCGCGTTTGAACACGTTGCTGTCGATCCCAATGCTCTACACGATGGTCAGCTTTAACGGCGGCTAATCGTCACGTTCTTCGTAAAGTTAAAAGGGGTGGCCGATGCCGCCCCTTTTTTTATCCCAAAAGGTCATGCTTTTTAAGCGTATGACGCAATTGGTCGTAGCTCAGGTTCAGCGCTTTGGCCGTTTGCCGCTGATTATACCGACATTTCGCCAGTGCCTGCTCAAGCACCGCCTTTTCATATCTTTCGGTCGCTTCTCTAAAGTCGGTAACATCAATCGCCTGACTTAAGTCGGCGGAGACACGCTGCTCGGCATTAGCGGCCTGATTATCGGGCTGCACCTGCGCAGGGGCAGAAGCCGCCACGCCGCCACGCCATGGGCTATCGAACGGATCAAACTGGATATAATCGACGGGCTGTGCAGGGTCAGCCCAGCGATAGACCGCACGTTCGACCACATTACGCAATTCGCGCACATTGCCCGGCCACAAATGGTTTTCAAGGGCCTGGGTCGCAAGCGCGCCGAAACCTGGCCACCCTGCCCAGCCCAGTTCGGCCGCCATCCGACGCCCATAATATTCAGACAGCACCTCAACATCGCCTTCACGAACACGCAATGGCGGCAAGGTGATCACCTCAAAGCACAGCCGGTCGAGCAAATCCGCACGAAAGCGTCCTTTATCCACCATATTGGGCAGATGCTCATTGGTGGCGGCGACAATACGGACATCGACACGCATTGGCCTTGATGAACCAATACGCGTGACCTCTCCATATTCGACCGCGCGCAACAAACGTTCCTGCGCGCCCATGCTCAACGTGCCCAGTTCGTCGAGGAACAGCGTGCCGCCGTCGGCTTCTTCAAACCGCCCCTCGCGCGCACGTGTGGCTCCGGTGAAAGCGCCGGCTTCATGGCCAAACAGTTCGGCCTCAATCAATGTCTCAGGCAACGCGGCGCAGTTGATCGTGACCAAAGGCCCGTCCCAACGCGAACTCAGGCGATGCAGGCGTTCAGCGATCAGTTCTTTCCCGGTTCCGCGTTCCCCCACAACCAGCACAGGCCGATTGAGCGGTGCGGCGCGGCTTGCGCGCTCGACGGCATCAAGAAATGCGGACGATTGTCCAATGAATTGATGGCTATCGCGTTCCATTTTCAAAGATTGGCATATTTCACCATAGTGTGGCAATAATTACCAGCGCCCGAATGTCACATTTTTTCACAAATGGCGGATTTCCCACAATTATTCAAATTGGCACACTCCCTGCAGTACATCTTGCAAGCCGGAATATCACCGGCATGCAAAAGGGAAGACACAAGATGCGTAAAGATATCGGAACCAGCGAAAAGGCAAATGGAAGCGAAAGCCGTCTATGGCTGGCGGTCGCCCTGTCCGTGTCGATGATCTTCACCAGTTACGCCATTTCGGTTCTCAACCATTATGACGATGTTAACATGAACGTCCCAAATTACACCCATCGGCCAATCGTTGTCAGCTATCTTGCCTGACATCGATTGCCTGCGACCGGAGTACCCCCGGCTCCCCCTACCTCCTAAAGGTACCCGGTCGCCCCCTTTTTTAGTACGCAAATGAACAGTTTTAACCGGAGTTACCCAATGGGAATATTTTCACGAACCCGCGATATCATCGCCGCCAACGTCACGGACTTGCTCGACAAGTCGCAGGACCCGGCAAAGATGATCCGCATGATCATTCTGGAGATGGAAGAAACGTTGGTTGAAGTCCGCGCTTCGGCCGCCCGGACGATCGCGGACCAAAAAGAACTGCGCCGGCACATCGACAAGCTGAACACCCTTGAGGCTGACTGGACCGACAAGGCCCATCTCGCGCTGTCAAAAGATCGCGAGGACCTTGCCAAAGCTGCCTTGGTCGAAAAGCGCAAGGCGACCGATATGAAGGACCAGCTGACCGCAGAAGTCGACGTTCTCAACGATGCGTTGAAAGCTTCGGAGCAGGATATTCACAAGCTGCAGAAAAAGCTCGCCGACGCCCGCAGCCGTCAGAACGCGTTGATGACGCGTCTGGAAAGCGCCGAAAATCAGGTCAAGCTGCGCACAATGTATAATGGCGACAAGGTTCGCGAGGCTTTTTCACGCTTTGACGTGCTCGAACGCCGCGTGGACGAAGCGCAGGGATATGCAGACTCGCTGTCCATCGGTTCAGACGCCCCACGCAGCTTGGGCGACGAAATCGCAGCGCTTGAATCCTTCGACGTTGTCGACGCCGAGCTGGAAGCGATGAAAAAAGCCATGAAACAAGACGCACAGAAGGAAGGTTGAAATGGAAGATACTGTCGTCCCCATTTTCGTTTGCGGCATACTGTTTATCGGCTTGCCTTGGATCATCCTGCATTATGTCACACGCTGGAAAACCGCGGCAACGCTAACCAATGATGATGAGCGGATGCTGGGCGACATGAACGAACTTGCCCGTCGTCTGGAAGACCGTCTCGATACCGTCGAGCGTCTGGTCGCGCAGGAAAATCCTGAATGGCAGCCACGTCGCATCGATCATGAAACAAAAGATTTCGACCCCGAAAATGTCCGCAGGCTGGAAAGGAACCGCTAAAATGGCTGGTACACATACCAAATTCTATCTCGATAAGATGAATGCGAAATGGAAAGGCGTTTGCGCCGGGATTGCCGACTATACCGGCGTGGACGTTCTCTGGGTACGGCTTGGCGCGGTGATGCTCACCCTGATGGGCGGTTTTCCGTGGACGCTGATTGCCTATGTCATCACCGCTTGGATGGCCAACCCGAAGCCCGTGCATCTGTATACCGATGACCGCCAAGACCAGAAATTCTGGCAAGGCGTGCGTCAGTCACCTGCCCGCACAACACGCGACATTCGTTCGCGTTTTCGGGAAATCGACCGTCGGTTGGCCGAAATGGAAACCTATTATGTCAGCAACAACAAGCAGCTGGCGGACGAAATAGAGAATCTTCGATAAACGGCGACATATTGGAAGGAATGTTCATGTTCACGCTTATCATTCTGGGGCTAATTGGGTGGTTTGCATATCGCCACTTCGCACAGAAGAAACGCAAGGCGGACCGCCGCAATTGGAGCGTTGATTTCCGCGACAGCCCCATCCGACCCGTCACACGCCGCCTGCCATGGAAAGAATTCAAATGAGCTTCGCGGGACCAAATTTCGTAATTGCGATTGTTGCATTGATGACAGTCGGATGGCTCATCAACAACTGGATCCGCGCCAAGCACGGCTACCCATTGGAAGATGAATGGGGCGGCAAGACAGCGCTGACCGATGGCGACTATCCCGAAGCAGAACGCAAAATCATGCTGCTCAGCAATGAAAATGAAACGCTGAATGGCAAGGTTGGTCGCCTGGAAGAACGGGTCGCGGTCTTGGAACGGATCGTCACGGACAAGGCCGGACGGCTGTCGGAAGAAATCGAAAAACTGCGCTGAGGCGCGCTGGAGGAAGCTATGGACCCTGACAAGCTAGCAATGATTACCGCCATCGGCCCCATGATAGGAATTGGCGTTGTCGCAATTTCGGTAGGATGGGTGCTCACCACATGGATGCGCATCAAAAATGGATATCCGCTTGATGGGGCATGGGGTCAGGCAGTCTATCCTAAAACCGATCAGGAAGCCGTCGAACGCGTAAAATTGTTGAGCCAAGAAAACGCGCAGCTGCGCGCAGAAATCGGCTCAATCAAGGATCGCCTCGCCAATGTCGAAAAAATCATCGTCGACGACAGTCACCGATTAACATCTGAAATAGAGGCCCTTCGCGGGCCTTCGAATTGAGGAGGAAGTAATGGACCCGTTTGAAATGGTCGTCGCAATCATTGCCATCATCACGATCGGCAGGATTATCCAGACGAAGCAAAAGGCAAAGCTCGGAATCGTTGAAGACGAAAATTTCATGGGCACAAAAACCCGCCGTCTTTTGAACAATGCGGATACGCAGCAGATGCAGGACGAAATTCGTGCCTTGAAGGAACGCATTCAGGTTTTGGAACGCATCGCGACGGACAACAATAATACGAGTGATATCAACCGTCAGATTGAGGAACTGCGCAGCCGGTAACGGCGCGCGAACGGAAAGGAAGGACCATGCAACAGGATCCCAACTTCTACATCATCATCGGCGCCTTTGCCGTGCTGTGCGTCGGCATCGTGTCGTCACTAAGCTTGCGCGGCTGGCGCGACTGGATTGCGCTTAAGCATGCCGAGCTTGAAACCAGGCGCCACGGCAATGATGCACCCGTGCCCTCGGCCACGTCGCGTATTGAAGTCGCCGATTTGAAAGAGCGCGTAAAAAGGCTTGAAGCCATAGCGGCAGGGATTGATATCTAAGCATCGCGGCCATATGCGCAGTGCATGACAACATTTGCCGACATTACCGAAGAATATGCATTTCTTGAGGCTGATGACCGCTATCGGTTGCTTATCGACCTCGGCCGCGAATTGCCCGAAATGCCCGCCGCGTTAAAAACCGATGCGACGCTCGTTCGGGGATGTTCCGCAAGCGTGTGGGTCTATCCCGTGACCGCTGATAAAGAACTCACATTTTTGGCCGACAGCAACGCCGCGATCACCAAAGGCATCATTGCGCTGGTCCTGAAAACGGTTGAGCACAAAAATGCGGCCGACATTCTGAAGACCGATATCGAGAACGCCCTTGCGCCGTTCGACCTCAAAAATCAGTTAAGTTCGAACCGGACACAGGGCATTCCCAATATGATCTCGCTTATCCGCGAGACGGCAGCGCGTTACGCCGGCTGAGCCGGACGCAGCCCAAGCCACATCGCAAGCGCAGGCAAGCGGGGCAGCAGCAGCCGGTCGAACAGCCACAGCGCGCATAAAGACGCGGCAAGCAACGGCAAGAGCAACGCCATAACGCCGATGATCACCACAACCCCGCGCATTTTCGGTGGCACCGCAGCAACCGGCGGTGCGCCGAGGGCATCATCGGGCTTGCGCCGTCGCCACATCAGGAAACCTGACACAACCAATGTGATCAGGCCAACCGCAGTGAGCACCCCGACCAACTGATTGAACCATCCAAAAAGCTGGCCCTCATGCCAAGCGATTCCATAATTGACCGCGCGATCAATGACATGCTTGTCGGCAAAGCCTTTCCGCGACATCTCCTTGCCCGTTGCAACATCAAATGTGATCTCGCGGTTCAATGGCCGGTTCTGCGCCTCCGACTTAATGGTCCAAGCCATCGGCGCAGGCGGGCCGAAACGCTCAGGCGCGCCTGGTGCTTTCACCAACGCCGGGTGCGGCAGTCGTTCGGCTTTCGCTTTGGCGACCATGTCCGCCAAACCAACCAGCGGAATGCCGGCAGCCTGCATTTTCATCATTGCATCATGATCATGCTCGGCATGCGGGGCGGCACTGCCCGTTTTCCAGTCTTGAGCGCCTTGAACGAGGCCCAATTCAGCGCGGGCAATACGGAAAGCATCGCCCCAGACGCTCGCCCAAGGCAGTCCTGTGGTTAGCAGAACAAGCGCCAGCCCTGAAACCCAGAAGCCAGTCACCGCATGCAGATCGCGCAGGAACACGCGATTGCCCTTCCCCAACCGGGGCCAAACGACACCGGCAAAGCGCTGCCCGCGCGGCCACCACATATACAGACCGGTCAGGATCATGACGATCGCCCAGCACGCCGCCAGTTCAACAATCCAATCACCCATTTTGCCGATAAGCAGCGACCCATGTATCCGCGACACCGTGGCGGATATCCGGCTTTCCGGATCGATGCTGCCCAACACTTTACCCTGCGGTGACACATAGACGTCGCGCATGGTTTGGCCGTCGGCGAGGCCGATATGGATCATCGCGGCATCGCCTGCATGTTCGGGCAAGCGATAGCTTTGGAATTGCGCACCCGGATTGGCCGCCATGACAGCGGCCAACTGCACATTGGGTGATACTGCCTGTTCAGTCGATAGGTTCGTAAATGCGCGCTCTTCCCAACGGTCCAATTGCGGCTTGAACAGGTAAATTGCGCCTGTTGTCGCAAGCACGAGGATCAGCGGCATGACAAAAAGCGAAGCATAAAAATGCCAACGCCAGATCGTGCGGTAGAAAGACGTATTTTCCATCTCTGCTCTCCTAAAACCGCGCGCGGACGCCGCCGTAAATGGCACGGCGTTCAACCGGATAGTAAATGGCGGATGCTGCGGAGGCGACGATAGCGGCCGATACGTCGCCAATGGCTTTCTCTCCGGTCAGGTTCCGCGCGTCAAGAAATAGATCGACCCCGGCCATAACGCGCGCGCCGGCAGATACGCCTAACAGGGTATAGCCTGTCGTGCGTGTCATGTTTCGATAGTCTGCCCATGCACCCTGCGGCACCCATTCAACATTCGGCGCAATATGCAAATCGTCGCTGCCAAGTCGAAGCTCCGATCGCAGGACATGCTTTGGCACCACAGGCAGCCGGTTGTTGCCATATTGGGCATCAGCGACAAAGTGGAAGTCGGAATATTGCCAGATTTGCCGAAAACGCAGCCAATCGGTTGGCGCGGCACTAAACGCTGCCTCAACGCCCTGATGCCGTGTTTTATCGGCGTTGAACGTTGTCGCTGGAATGTCCCGCCCTACGGTAAATTGCAGCATTTCGCGTTTTATGTTGGCGCGGTACAGGGCAATATCCCAGCTCGCCCATCCCAGTTTCCCGCGTGTCCCGATTTCGGCTGTCCATGCTGTTTGTTCCTTTACAGGAACGAACGCCGCAATTTGGGCGAGTTCAACGAAGGTCGGAAATTCTGTGGATTTACTATAATTGGCAAAAATTTGGACGTCTTCGGACGGTTCCCAGAGGACACCAAATTTGGGCGAGAAAGCGTCGAACGACGCTGCACCCGTTGCGGCAGACGGAACGATCTGAACCTGCTTTCGGAAACCATCGGCATATATACCGCCTGCTATGATCGTAACGCCCGCAACCGGCGTTGCTCGCAACTCTCCATACATATTCGACGTGCGGGCCGTCTGGTCGGCTTCGAAGGTAAGTGCTCCACGTTTGCCATTCACATTGATAAAGCGCTTTGAGTCAATTGTTCCCCAACGGGACTCTCCGCCGACGGTGACGCTCCAGTCGTCTCCCGCGCGATCATAACGGGCGAACACGCCGCGATCTGCCGATGCCTGATCAATGACCTGATAAATCGGGTGATATAATTCTTTGGCATTCAGGAACGCGCCAACATCCAATTGGCTGTTTCCCCAGTCGAAACGGGTCCGGTTCTGGATACGAACCGAATTGATATCGCGCGCCTGATCCCCCACAAAATTGCCGCTGCGTGGTGCAGATAAAGCCGTTGCGCGGGTCAATGCACCCGGCAATTCCTGATTAAGTGTTGTCGCGCTTGCGTAAAATCGCGTCGACACGACATCCGAAATCCTAAGCCCAACATTTCCGTTAAAGCGCATTGAGTTCCGCTGGGCGTGTTGCCGATCCCCCTTGTGGCTATCGGCGCTGATCGCTGCCCAAGCATTGGCGTCGTCGTCACCCACTCCAAAGGACGCCAAGCCGCGATAAAAGTCAGAGCTGCCGACATCACCGCGAAGGTAAAGACCCGCGGCATTGTCGCCGGTGGGCGTAACGCCGTTGATTGCGCCGCCCAATGTACCGGAACCGAACCTCAAAGCGTTCGCGCCACGATATACCTCTAAATGGTCGAAAAATATGGGTTCAAGCTCTTGAAAGTCGCCATTGTCGTCGGCCAGATTGATGGGGACCCCATCCTGCAACAGCGTCAGTCCGCGCATGTGAAAGCCACGCGACAGACCCGAACCGCGAATGGAAATGCGGACCTCTTGCCCAAAGCGCGGCTGGGTGTACACGCCCGGCGAAAAGGCCAAGGTATCACGCAAAGACACGACGGTCTTGTCTGCATAATCTTCGTGGCTAACGACGTCGGTGCCGCCTGCGGTGTTGTTTGCCGATATTTCGGATTCGTCAGCGGCTGCACGGCCGGTGACAATAATCGTGGTGTCAGCAGCCTCTTCAGCTGCGGCAGGTGTAATGATGGCAATAACAGAGCACGCAACAGACGCGCGCAAAATGGACAAAAATTTCATGATATTTTCCTAAATCTAAACGAGAAATAGGCCGCAAAGCAGCCTTGTAGTTTAGACGTAAGAAGGTGGCCCT
Source organism: Sphingorhabdus sp. (assembly GCF_044354325.1). GTDB lineage: Bacteria > Pseudomonadota > Alphaproteobacteria > Sphingomonadales > Sphingomonadaceae > Sphingorhabdus_B. Next base: position 12,487 of record NZ_JBILAF010000048.1, read on the forward strand.
ATGGCTGGTGGCGGCGGGGCAGCGAGGCCAGCGCCAACCGAGACTTCGCGTTTGGCAAAAACAGGAATGGCGAGCGCAACAGGCGCCATTGCAACTTGGAAATCAGCGGAAAGCACGTCCGCCGCCATCGCGGCTCCCGCAAAGGCACAAGGTTGATGCTCAACCGATTTGCCTTTTGATGGGTCTTCCTTGTGCAGCTTACCCGATTTGTCCATCCAGACGGTCTGGGTGTCCATTCCGGTACAGATGGTCAGCGCAAAACCACGCTCCGACGACGGCATAAAGCCAGACGGAATGATGACGCGCAAAGCCAGCGCCAGCAATATCATTGCTGCAGCTATATTCCGGAAGGGCGAAGATGCGCGAATCACGCGCGCCCTATGCGCTTGCAATTTCGGCCGCGCAAGTAACTAGCCTTTCCACTCGCGCCGTTCTTCGGCAACGCGCAGCACGTCATATGCCGCCTGCCCCGCCTGAAAAGCCTTGGCCGCGTCGGCGTTGCCGGGGTTTACATCTGGGTGTGTTTCCTTGGCGATTTTGCGCCAGGCTTTTTTCGCGTCATCAAACGTGGAGTCGCTTTCAAGGCCCAGAATATCGAGCGCGTGCATTTCATCACGGCTGCGGCTGCCGTCGCCGGACCCGGCCCAACCATAATGTGCGGATTCTTTGTAGCCCGATGAATCGCGGCGCTCATTTGCCTCGCGCTCGTCGGCTTCTTCCTTGGTCAGACCTTCGAAATAGTCCCAACCACGGTTATACTCGCCGGCATGTTCTTCGCAGAACATCCAGCGGTCCGGGCTGTTGGGCGATTTCGGTGCGGGGCAGTTTCCCGCTTTGTTACAACCATAGCGGTCACACAGACGCACCTGTTGCGCTTCGGTGCTGCTGCCGTAGCCGCGCCAGCGGGGAAAACCCCAGTCATTTCGTCGAGTGGACCGCACCATGCCGCCGACTTAGCGACGGCACGCGCATTTTGCTAGTGGCGTAAACGCAATTTATGCGCCGGACAGAGCGCCGCCCATCATCCCGCCGCCGAACAAGGTCGAAAAGGCAATGCCGATCAGGATGCCGGAAATAATGACAGTCAGAACAACATAAATGAGCACGATGACAACGGTGAACCCCGCGACCTTTTCCTTCGGCACACCGAGCACAGGCTGCAGCCCCAGATAGATCAGGTAAACGACATACGCGATTGCCGCGAAAGAAATTAGACCGCCCAATATCGGGATCCAGCCAACCAATCCCGCCACCCAAGTTGGGGTCGATGCGTATGTCATCAGCTTTGCCGACTGAACCATGTCGGATTTGCCGTTAAAGCTGGGCGAAACCGCGTTGACGAGGAATGACATCACAAAAAGCGTAACGAGGGAAAGCACATATCCCACCACCGCCATTGCCGCGATGGCGCCAAAGCCCAATTCCATAACCCCGCCGCCCATGCCGCCAAGGCTAGCGGTATTTATTCCCAATGCGCCGGTAAATATTATGCCAGCGGCCAAGGGAATGGCTGCCAAGATCATCGCATATCCGGTGAATAAGCCGCTAACGGTTGCGGGCTCGCCAGCAATGACATTCCATTCATCCGTCGGTTTTAAAATGATATTCTTCGCGCGAGCAACAATCGACATTGACTTCTCCCTCTGAAAAATGTGTTTCTCGGCAGAAGAAAACATAATGGCGCGAACATGTAAATGTTGACGTTCGCGTAAATGGAGGGGTCATGAATATAATATTGCGGGTATTGCTGGGTGCAATTGGCGTGTTTGCGCTGTTTGGCGCTGCACAGCATTGGTTTAGCTTCGACGCAGCGTTCACAGGGCGCGGCATTGCAGCAATCGATGATATGGGCCGCGCGAACCTGCGCGCAGACGTCGGAGGATTGTTTTTGGGAATAGGTGCCTTCACCTTGTTCGCCGCGTTCCGGCAGCATCGGGGCGCGCTTGTTGCGACTGCGGTCCTTTTGAGTGCAACGTTAATCGGGCGCATTGTCAGTATCGCGTTTGACGGGTTCAGTGCGCCAGTTGCCCCGCCGATCATTGTTGAGGCGGTTGTCCTTGCCATATTGGGCATCGCTTATTGGGCGTGGGGTAAAAAGCCAGAGGGTCTGTAAGCCGGGTTCTGTCCTCCGCTGCGGCCGAGGCGTAAGCGGATGTGCGACCATTCATCTAGGCGACGCATTGCTGCGGCACTCATGCAACCAACCCGGGCGACTGGC
>NZ_JBILAF010000150.1:0-3917 GCF_044354325.1 Sphingorhabdus sp.
GACAAACAGTTCGGTGACGGCATCTTCGTCCTTCGTCGCCATACCCGCGCGGCCCTTGCCACCACGGTTTTGTGCGCGGAAAGCCGCCAGTGCGGTGCGTTTGATATAGCCGCCATGGGTGACGGTGACGACCATTTCCTCACGCTCCATGAGGTCTTCGTCATCAAGACCGTCCCAGCTTGCGGTGATTTCGCACAAGCGCGGCGTCGAAAATTCGGCGTCAATGGCGACCAGCTCTTCACGCAGAACCGCGTACAGCTTTACGCGGTCGCCCAAAATTGCGAGATATTCTGCGATACTCTCGGCAAGACCCTGAAGTTCTTTGCCAATTTCATCACGGCCAAGCGCCGTCAGACGGTGCAGGCGCAGTTCAAGAATGGCGCGCACCTGAAGCTCCGACAATTGGTAGCTGTCGCCCGTAATTTCGGTTTCAACGGCTTCCACCAATTTGATGTACGACGCGATTTCGGCAATCGGCCATTTGCGCGCGATCAAGGCGGCGCGCGCTTCGGCCGGGCTGGCCGAAGCGCGAATGATGCGGACGACTTCGTCCAAATTGGTGACGGCAACGACAAGTCCAAGCAACAAATGCGCACGTTCGCGCGCTTTGTTCAGTTCGAACTTCGTCCTGCGGGTGATAACCTCTTCACGGAAGCGGATGAATGCCTCAATGATATCGCGTAGGTTGAGGACTTCGGGCCGTCCGCCGCGAATGGCGAGCATATTGGCCGGGAAGCTCGATTGCGCCTGTGTATGGCGCCACAACTGGTTGAGCACCACATCTGTGGTCGCATCACGCTTCAGATCGATGACGATGCGTACGCCCTTGCGGCTGGATTCATCGCGAATGTCGGAAACGCCCTCAATGCGCTTATCCTTCGCGGCTTCGGCGATTTTTTCGACCAAAGCGGATTTGCCGACCTGAAACGGAATGCTCGTCAGGACGATAGAGCGACGATCGCCTTTTCCTTCTTCAATCTCATGGCGGGCGCGCTGCATGATGGAGCCCTTGCCTTCGCGATAGGCCGAACGTGCGCCGCCGGTACCAAGGATCAATGGCCCGGTGGGAAAATCAGGGGCAGGGACGATCTCGATCAGCTCATCAATGGAGATGGCCGGATTATCGATATACGCCAAACAGGCCTTGATCACTTCGCCGAGATTGTGTGGCGGGATGTTGGTGGCCATGCCGACGGCAATACCGCCAGCGCCGTTGACCAACAGGTTGGGGAAACGTGCGGGCAAAACCTGCGGTTCTTCGCGGCTGCCGTCATAATTGGGTTGGAAATCAACGGTGTCTTTGTCGAGGTCATCCAACAGCGCATTGGCGACCTTGTTCAACCGTGCTTCGGTGTACCGCATCGATGCTGGCGGATCAGGGTCCATCGAACCGAAGTTACCTTGACCATCGATCAATGGCACGCGCATCGACCAATCTTGCGTCATACGGGCAAGGGCATCGTAAATCGCGCTGTCGCCATGCGGGTGATAGTTGCCCATGACGTCGCCGACAATCTTGGCCGATTTGCGATAGGGTCGGCCAGCGACAAAGCCGCCTTCCTGGCTTGCGAACAATATGCGGCGGTGAACGGGCTTAAGGCCGTCACGTACATCAGGCAGGGCCCGGGATACAATGACCGACATCGCATAATCGAGGTAGCTCGACTTCATTTCATCGACGATGTCGACTGGCGAAATGTCCGATGGGTCCATTGTAACTATGTCGTCGCTCACAGCGCGAAAATCCTTATATTTTTTGGGTCACTAAGCCATAGACCCAAGTCGGTCATATGGCCACAAGCGACTGCCCAAATAGGGGTGTTTTCTACAGCTTATCCACAGATTCACGCCCGCTGGGCTATCAGGGGGCGACGACGCTGCCATCATAAGCGAAAATCTGGCCGCTTTGCTCAGGGTTTAGCCCTGAAAGCACGGCAAGCATATCCGCAGCAGCGCGGGCAGGGATGAAGCGTTCATGCGCCGGATTGCCCTTAAATGGCGCGCTCAGCTGCGTTTCGACGGTGCCGGGATGCAGGGCGACCACAATAGATTGCGTATTTTTGCGCTGCCATTCGATCGCAATGTTGCGGATGAACATATTGAGCGCGGATTTCGATGCGCGATAACTATGCCATCCGCCAAGGCGATTGTCCGAGATGCTGCCCACGCGGGCGGAAAGCGCCGCAAAGCAGACCGGGCCTTGCTTGGCCATGATCGGCAGAAAATGTTTCGCCACCAAAGCGGGGCCAACCGCATTGATGCGGTAATTTTCGATCATCCATTCAGGATCAAGCTCGCGCAGGCTTTTTTCCGGCCCTTTGGCAGCTGTGTGCAGCAACCCAGTGGCCACGATGACCAATTGCGGCACTGTGCCCGCCAAATCGCGCGCTGCGGCGGCTATGCTTGCCTCGTCCAATATGTCGATTGCCGGCGCGCTTGCGCGATGCAGCCGAATGACGCGGTCATATTGATCGCCCGCATCCAAAGCATCGGCCAGCGCGGCACCAATGCCACCACGTGCGCCAATTATAACTGCGGTGCGTTCTGGCACTTGAATTTTCCTCTGGTTCGTTCAACGGGAATTCATGCGACTGCGCTATGTCAATTGCACTGAAGATGGCAAGGTCCTATACACGACGTTAACCAAAGCCCACGGCAATACACCACTAGTCCCGGAGAGTTAAATGAAGCTGGTTTCAAAATTTGCCCTTGCACTTTCATTCGCCGCTATAACCGCTGCGCCTGCTTTTGCGCAGTCCAATGAAAAGCCCAAAAAGGAAAAAAAGGGGAAGGAAGCTACGCCTGCGGCTCCCAAAAGAAATTATTCCAAGCCGTTCATCGCGGCGTACATGCCCGTCGCCAATCTTTTGAACAAAACCAAGGATGCAGCAGCAGCGAAGGTTGAATTTCCGAAGGTTCTTGCCGCCATTGCCAATGATGACGACCGTTATGAAGCGGGCGTATTGGCGGTCAACATCGGCGCTTTGGCTAAAGACACCGCATTGCAGGATCAGGGTATCGATCTGTTGCTCGCTTCTGCGACGACGCCTGTTGAAATGAAGCAGACATATACGTTCCGCAAGGGCGCAATTGCTTATGATGGCAAGCGATTTGCTGACGCTGAAAAGAATATGATTGATGCGTTCAACCTGGGTTACCGCGCCAACAATATCGAGTTTCTGATTTCCAACGCCATGTCGCAGCAGAATAAAGATGCTGACGCTATCGTTTGGATCAGCAAGGCCATCGCCGCGAGCAAGGCAGCCGGACCGGTTAACAAAGCCTATGTCGTTCGTGCCGCCAACCTGTCTGCGAAGGCGAAGGATTATGCTGGTGCTGCCAATTTCTACAAAGATTTGGTGATCGCCGAGAATAACCCCGATTTCTGGCATGATGCCCTTGCGTTCTTCAACCGTTCGCTCAACACGAACCCTGAAGAGTCGCTTGATCTCATGCGCTTGATGCGCGCGACCAATGGGTTGCGCTTTCAACAAGAATATGCCGAATATCTCGACAGCTTAAGCTATATCGGTGTGCGGTATCCGGCAGAGGCTGTGTCTGTATTGGACGAAGGCTTTGCAAAGGGCATCATCTCACGGAACAATGTGACCTTCAGTGAGCGTTACAATGAAGCCAAGGGCCGTTTGGCGGAAGACACCCGTACATTGGCGGGAACGATCGCACCGGCAAAAGCCAGCCCCAGAGCCATGCTGGCGACCCTGACAGGCGACTCATTCTTCTCACACAAGGAATATAAGACAGCCAAGGATCTGTACGAGACCGCTTTAAGTAAGGGGCCAGTGCTGGATAAGGATGGCGGAAACCAGACCGACCGCACCCGCTTCCGCCTTGCCATGTCGAAAGCCATGCTCGGCGATTATGCTGGCGCGAAAGCCGACTTTGCGCAGATCACCGGT
>NZ_JBILAF010000162.1:0-3216 GCF_044354325.1 Sphingorhabdus sp.
CGGTGCGCGTGCGTTGGTTATTTACCCCGAATTGCCCGGACGGGCTTCGGTAGGGCCAGAGGCGCGACTTGCCGAGGCTGAGGGCCTTGCATTGGCCATTGGCCTGAATGTCGTCCAGAAAAAGCATTTCCGCGTCCGTTCGCCGCGCGCTGTTACCCTGCTTGGCGGCGGGCAGGTGGAGGAAATTGCGCAGATAGGGCGGGACTTGGAAATCGACCTGCTGATCGTCGATGCGTCTTTGACCGCCATTCAGCAGCGCAATCTGGAAGAACGCACCGGGTTGAAAACCATTGACCGTACCGGGCTCATCCTCGAAATTTTTGGCGAGCGTGCGGCAACAGCCGAAGGACGGTTGCAGGTCGAGCTGGCCCATTTGGATTATCAGGCCGGTCGCTTGGTGCGCAGTTGGACCCACTTGGAACGGCAGCGCGGGGGCTTTGGCTTTTTGGGCGGCCCGGGTGAAACGCAGATTGAGGCCGACCGCCGCATGATCCGCGACCGGATGGCCCGTTTGCGCCGCGAGCTGGAGGAAGTGAAACGGACGCGTTCGCTGCACCGTGCGCGCCGCAAACGGGCGCCATGGCCCGTGATCGCTTTGGTGGGCTATACCAACGCCGGCAAGTCGACCTTGTTCAACAGCCTGACCCGCGCGACTGTGTTGGCCGAAGATATGCTGTTTGCGACGCTCGATCCCACTATGCGCGAGATTTCCTTGCCGGGGGTGGAAAAGGCGATTTTGTCGGACACCGTTGGATTTGTTTCCGACCTGCCGACGCAATTGGTCGCGGCGTTCCGCGCAACGCTCGAAGAAGTGATTTCGGCAGATATCATCGTGCATGTGCGCGATATTTCGCACAGCGAAACCGATGCGCAACGTGATGATGTCCTCCAAATCCTGCGCGATTTAGGCGTTTTGGACGATGAAGATGCAGCAAACCAACCGCGGATGCTGGAGGTCTGGAACAAGATTGACCTGCTCGATGCCGAAAAACGTGAGGATTTGTCGGCGCTGGTCCAGCGTAATGATGATTTGCTGATGATCTCAGCGCAGACGGGTGAGGGCGTTGATGCCTTTAAGGCGCATCTGTCCGCGCTGATCGCCAAGGGCAATCTCGTGCGGTCTGTTCGATTGAAGGCCAGCGATGGCGCTGCGCTCGCATGGCTTCACGCGCGCGGAACAATCAACAGCCAGATTGTCGATGAGGACCTCGTCACCGTCGAAGCCTCGCTCAGCCGCCAATTATGGGGTCAGTTCGATAAGCAATTCGCCCCAATAGAGGGCTAATTATTTCGCTTCCTTGGCCTTCGCCTGTTGCCAAAGATCTTCTTTTTCATCGAGTGATAACGATGTGAACCGCGCGCCAGCGGAATCTTCCATGTCGCGAAATCGGCGTTCGAACTTTGCACTTGCGGACTTGAGCGCTGTTTCGGCGTCAACGTCATGAAAGCGGGCGAAGTTGACAACGGCGAATAACAAATCACCAATTTCTTCGGCAACATGTTCCGCCGAAGTTGCGGCTGCAACCTCTTCTAATTCCTCAATAATTTTATCACGCGCGCCGGACTGGTCGGGCCAATCAAAGCCGGTTCTGGCGGCGCGCTTTTGAATTTTTTGCGCACGTAACAATGCGGGGAGGGCGCGGGCGACGCCCGCCAAGGCGCTGTTGTCCGATCCCGCTTCGCGCTCGGTGGCTTTGATCGTTTCCCAATTGTCGGGAATGCTGTTGGTTGGTGCGTCTTGTGCGCCAAACACATGCGGATGACGGCGGACCATTTTGTCGCAAATGCTGCGGACGACGTCGTTAAAGTCGAACTGGCCGATTTCAGACGCCATCTGGCTGTGGAATACGACTTGGAGGAGCAGATCGCCCAATTCGTCTTTTAGCGCGTCGAGATCTCGATTCTCGATGGCGTCAGCAACTTCATAAGCTTCTTCGATCGTATATGGCGCAATGGTCGAGAAATCTTGTTCCAGATCCCACGGGCATCCGGTCTGCGGATCCCGCAAACGCGCCATGATATCGGTGAGAGGGGTAATATCAGCCTGCATCGGTCCAGCCATGAATAAGTTCGATAATATATATTATGTTAAGTAAGATTGAATAATGTCGGTTGAAACACGTCGTATCGACCCATTATCATTGCTTTAACGTCATGACATTTGCCTCGACCTTCCAGCTTTGCATACTGTCGAGAAAATTCATGCCAAGGACGTTCGTGTCGCCGAAACTCTCCGACACCACAACATTATGCTGTCCAATCTCGTGCGTTCCAATCTTTAACGATTGAATGATACCGCGCTGCGCCGTTACGCGGCCATTGGCCGTATTAAGAAATACCGGATATCCATTTGTATCCACTTCTATGCCCGTTTCGCGCGCCGTGTTTGCGTTTACCGCAGTGGTTGTCGCGCCGCTATCGATCATGAACCGCACCGGCTTCCCATTGACGTCGACCTGAAGCCAATAATGGCCGTCATCCTGCCGCCTGATGGTGATTTCTTCGCGGCTCACGCTCTGGCCAGCGGTGCCGGAAATGTCGGCCTTAACGCGCTCCCAGACGGCCTTAAATTCAAACCGGAAGCTGAATATGGCGAACAAGGCCGCGAATATCGCTATCCACGCAAATGCCGCCTTGGCGACATATCCCAGCGGCAAACGTCGCGCCGCAAGTGAACTCAATAACAACAATACGCAAACGACGCCCCAGATTAAAGATGGGCCGTCTTCCATGATATTCATCGTACGGCCTTGGAAAACAGACTGTAGAAATTGTCTGAAGTCTCTTTAGCCAGAATGTCCGTGTCAACACCGCGCAATTGCGCCACGTAACGCGCGGTATCCGCAACAAATGCGGGCTCGCCGGTCTTTCCGCGATGCGGAATTGGCGCCAGAAACGGGGCATCGGTTTCCACGAGCAATCGGTCCGACGGCAACCATTTGGCAACCGACTGAAGATCTTGGGCGTTTTTGAAGGTTACGATACCCGACAGCGAAATATACAGGCCAAGGTCCAATGCCGTCCGCGCGAATTCTGCACTTGCGGTGAAGCAATGAATAACGCCGGTGAATGCGCCCTTGGACATTTCGTCGCGCAATATCTCGGCCGTTTCCGCCTCTGCATCGCGTGTGTGGATGATGATGGGAAGCCCGGTGTCCCGTGACGCCGTTATGTGTTCGCGAAAGGACAGGCCCTGTTGCGCGCGGTCACTGTGAT
>NZ_JBILAF010000151.1:0-3790 GCF_044354325.1 Sphingorhabdus sp.
TTCTCCTAAGGGGGAAATATTATTGCGCGCCTTCTGCCAGACCCGCCGGTCAGGCTCAAACAAAAAAGGCGGCCACAAGGACCGCCTTTTTCGTAAGATCGTTTGTAAGATTAACGCGAATAGAATTCGACGACCAAATTTGGTTCCATCTTAACGGGGTAGGGTACTTCGTCGAGCGTTGGGATACGCGCGAAAGTAACCTTGTCGTTGCCGTCTACAGAGACATATTCTGGAATGTCACGCTCAGCGAGGCCTTGTGCTTCGATAACCAAAGCCATTTCCTTGGCCTTGTTGCCGAGGCTGATGACATCACCGACTGCAACCTGACGGCTTGCGATGTTGCACTTCACGCCGTTGACGCGAATGTGGCCATGGCTAACGATCTGGCGTGCGGCGAAAATGGTTGGGGCGAACTTGGCGCGGTATACAACCATGTCCAAACGACGCTCGAGCAGACCGATAAGGTTCTGCGAGGTATCGCCCTTCATGTTGCTGGCTTCCTGATACGCACGCTTGAACTGCTTTTCAGTTACGTCGCCATAATAGCCCTTAAGCTTCTGCTTGGCACGTAGCTGAATACCATAATCGGAAAGCTTGCCTTTACGGCGCTGACCATGCTGGCCGGGGCCATATTCACGCTTGTTCACAGGTGATTTTGGACGGCCCCAGATGTTTTCACCCATGCGGCGGTCAAGTTTATACTTCGAGCTTGTACGCTTCGTCATTTTAAGACTCCAATTGCTAACAACGTTGTTTCCGGTCCCGCGCGACACATTATGCATGTGCCGGACACCTGCTTCACCGGAATGCAGGGTCGATTGCGAAGCGGCGCCTATGGCTGCAGATGGGCCATATGTCAACATCTGGCTCGACTTTAGGCACGCCCAACTTTAAAGGCGCTGCCATGAGCAGCACTGATAGCCCAAAAAATCCCGAGAGTTGTGACAACATGGTTGACGTGCGGGCAGGCGTTGACGCCGTCGATGCGCAGCTGGTCGATCTGCTGGCGCGACGCTTTGGGTATATGGATGCTGCTGCGCGTATCAAATCCGAACGCAATGCTGTCCGCGATGAAGCGCGTAAGCAACAGGTGCTGGCGAATGTCAAAGACGCCGCACGCAACGCTGGCATCCCCGCAGAGGTCGTCGGCGACTTGTGGGAGCGTTTGGTTGAAGCCTCCATCGCCTACGAACTCGAAAAGTGGGATGCCAATCGCGCTTAGGGTATAGATGCCTGATCCCATTGCGCCTGCGCGCTTTTACATAGTCTCTATTTTTCGGCGGGTCGTCTTCTGTTCAATGTTGTCAGCACCCCGCGTAAGGTCCTCACTTCATATGCGTTCCATGCAGGCTTTGTGAGCAAGTTGCGCAAGGTGCGCCGTGTGACGGGCGCACGATCGATCGGTGTGAAGTAATTTAACGGTTCCAGCATCGCATCAAGCTGCGCGATCAGGCCGTCGAGTTCAAACTGTGACGCGGGCGGTTCCAGATCCGTTTTGGGTGGGCTGGCCAGCGATTGGGTTTTTGACCATTCATAGGCGCATAAAATGACCGCCTGCGCGAGATTTAGCGATCCAAACTCTGGATTGATAGGAACAGTGATGATGGCGCGCGCAACATTGACTTCATCGCTTTCAAGGCCGGAGCGCTCCGCACCGAACAGGATTGCGCTTCGTCCGGCATTGCCAACAACCTCTTTGGCTGCTACTTCAGGCGTGATGACCGGCTTGGTGACGCCACGCTTGCGCACGGTCGTTGCGTAGACATGTGCGATGTCCGCGGTCGCTTCGGCAAGCGTCGGAAAAACCTGTGCATTGGCGAGCACGATGTCTGCGCCAGAGGCGGCAGGGCCCGCATTTGGGTTTGGCCATCCATCCCGCGGCGCGACAAGGCGCATTTCCGTGAGGCCGAAATTCAGCATGGCGCGGGCGGCTTTGCCGATGTTTTCGCCCAATTGCGGACGAACAAGAATGATAATCGGCGGCGAACTCATTTCTGCGCCGCTTCAACCACGCTCCCGGCGAAATCTTCAAAGTCCTTCGCCTCGCTGAAGTCTTTGTAGACCGACGCAAAGCGAATATAGGCCACGCTGTCGAGCGCCTTTAATCCATCCATGACGAACTCGCCGATGCGCTTGGATTCAATCTCGCTTTCGCCCAAGGTTTCCAACTGCCGCTGAATGGCAGAGGCGAGCTTTTCAATCTGGGCATGGTCGACGGGACGCTTGCGGCACGCGACGGAAAGCGAGCGTTCAAGCTTTTCACGCTCAAACGGCTCACGCTTGCCGTCGGTCTTGACCACCGATAGCTCACGCAACTGAATACGCTCAAACGTCGTAAACCGACCGCCGCAACCTTCGCACTGCCGCCGTCTGCGGATAGCGCTATTGTCTTCGGTGGGACGGCTGTCCTTAACCTGGCTATCGTCGTTTCCGCAAAATGGGCAGCGCAATTATTTTTCCTGATTCTTTTTCTTGTTTACGTGACGGTAGGCAACGATGCCTGCGCCAATCAATGCGCCTGTTGCCAGTCCGATTGGGGCAATGACCGCGGCTGCAGCGCCGATGGCGGCACCGCCGGCAACTTTCTTGACGGTATCTTGATCCGCCAAATGCTTGCCCGTGTGAAACGCATCCTTGGTCGCGCCCCACAATTCGTCAGCGGCTTCACCGACATAATGCTTGGCCTGGTTGGGGAAGCTTTCGGCCGCAAGCTGCTCAGGCGTTTTGGCGCCACATTGCGGGCAGAACTTCATCCCTTCGCTATATCCGGCATTACACTCGTTACAAAAACCCATGGTCATTTCCCTTCTGTGTATTAGATGGGTAAGTCACCTATATAATTCAAGATGGGTAGATTGGGAAGCGTGCGCAAAGTGCCTCGGCTTCGTCCTTGATCCGTGCTTCGATCTGGCCGTCGCCAGCCTCGCCATTGTGACGCAGGCCTTCGACGACATCGGCGATCATCCGGCCGATCTGACGGAATTCCGCCGGACCGAAACCACGGGTGGTGCCAGCCGGCGTGCCCAACCGGAGACCGGACGTGACAAACGGCTTTTCTGGATCGAACGGGATCGAGTTTTTGTTGCACGTAATCGAAGCACGGTCGAGCGCATGTTCGGCATGTTTGCCCTTGGCTTCTTTTGGCCGCAGATCGACCAGCATCGAGTGGTTGTCGGTGCCGCCTGACACGATGTCGAGCCCTTGTTCCCGCAACGAAGATGCAAGCGCCTTCGCATTTTCGACGACATTGGCGGCGTAGCTTTTGAATTCTGGCTTCATCGCATCGGCAAAGCACACAGCCTTTGCCGCGATCACATGCACCAACGGCCCACCCTGCAGCCCGGGGAAAATTGCCGAGTTGAATTTTTTGGCGAGTGCCTCGTCATTGGTCAATATGATGCCAGAGCGCGGTCCGCGTAACGACTTGTGCGTTGTGCTTGTCGTGACGTGCGCGTGCGGCACAGGCGAGCTATGCGCGCCGCCTGCAACCAGCCCAGAGATATGCGACATATCGGCCAAAAGGTAAGCGCCGACTTCATCCGCAATTTCCCGGAACCGCGCCCAGTCCCAGCCCCGCGAATAAGCGGTGCCGCCGCAGATGATGAGCTTTGGTTTGTTTTCTCTGGCGATGCGCGCGACTTCGTCCATGTCGATCCGATGGTCATCACGGCGGACGCCATATCCGATTGGATTGAACCATTTGCCCGACATGTTTACCGGCGATCCATGGGTCAAATGCCCGCCTGCGTTGAGATCTAGGCCCATGAAAGTGTCGCCGGGCTGCAGAAGC
>NZ_JBILAF010000152.1:0-3783 GCF_044354325.1 Sphingorhabdus sp.
AAATTCCTGCATTCCGTGCAGGCGACACCGTTAAGGTGGGCGTGAAGGTCATCGAAGGTGAGCGCACGCGTATTCAGAATTACGAAGGTGTATGCATCGCACGTTCGAACAAGGGCATGGGCTCCAACTTCACCGTACGCAAAATGTCGTTCGGCGAGGGTGTTGAGCGCGTATTCCCACTGTACAGCCCAAATATCGACAGCATCGAAGTTGTCCGTAAGGGCGTCGTACGTCGTGCGAAGCTTTACTATCTGCGTGGCTTGACCGGTAAGAAGGCACGTATTGCCGAACGCCGCGACCCGCGTCCTATTAAAACCACCGAGGCTGCCGAATAAGGCAGGAGCCGCGTTGCGTTTCTAACCAAACACAAAAGGCCGGGCTCCCACAAAGAGCCCGGCCTTTTTTATTGTGTGTGCCCCGGCGCAGGCCTGGGTCCAGACCTCGGTATAGTCCTCCAGCGATAGCTGGACCCCAGCCTTCGCTGGGGAACACAAAAAGGAAGTTAACATGGGTTATCGTATCGTAGTTGCAGGCGCGACGGGCAATGTTGGCCGCGAGGTCGTCAATATTCTTGCCGAACGCGCATTCCCTGCCGATGAAGTGGCTGTGCTGGCGTCATCGCGCAGCCAGGGTATCGAAATCGAATATGGCGATACCGACAAGATGCTGAAGATCCAGAATATCGAGAATTTCGACTGGTCGGGCTGGGACATGGCGATTTTCGCTATCGGTTCAGAAGCAACCCAGAAATATGCGCCGATTGCGGCTGCTGCAGGCTGTGTGGTCATCGATAACAGCTCGTTGTTCCGTATGGACCCAGATGTCCCGTTGATCGTGCCTGAGGTCAACCCAGACGCGATCGACATCTACAAACGCAAGAATATCATTGCGAACCCGAACTGCTCGACCGCGCAGTTGGTCGTCGCGCTGAAGCCGCTGCACGATTATGCGAAAATCACCCGCGTCGTTGTCTCGACCTACCAGTCCGTCTCTGGCGCGGGCAAAGAGGGCATGGATGAATTGTTCGAGCAGAGCCGCAACATTTTTGTCGGTGACAGCGCGGACGCGAAAAAATTCACGAAGCAGATCGCGTTTAACGTCATTCCGCACATCGATAGCTTCCTCGACGATGGCTTTACCAAGGAAGAGTGGAAGATGATGGTAGAGGTCAAGAAAATCCTCGATCCCAAAATCAAGCTTACCGCGACCTGCGTGCGCGTTCCTGTGTTCGTCGGCCACAGCGAAGCGGTGAATATCGAATATGAGCGCGAAATGTCTGCAGAAACCGCGCAGAACATCCTGCGTGAAGCGCCTGGCATCATGCTGATCGATAAGCGCGAAGATGGCGGTTATACAACGCCCGTCGAAGCCGCTGGTGACGATGCGACTTATGTAAGCCGCGTGCGCGAAGATCCGACCGTCGACAATGGTCTTGCCTTCTGGTGCGTCTCCGATAACCTGCGTAAGGGGGCCGCGCTGAACGCGGTGCAAATCGCCGAACTTCTTGGACGGCGGCATTTGAAAAAGGGATAAGTATATGGGGCTGCAAGCTGATGTTTTTTGGTCGTTTCGCAGCCCCTATAGCTATCTGGCGACGCGGCGATACAGCGCGCTTGCCGAACAATATGATCTGACCATCAACTTGCGTCCGGTCTATCCTTTGGCGGTGCGTGAGCCGGACTTTTTCGAACGCAGCCACCCAAATTGGTTGCGCTATACCTTTACCGATATGTTCCGCGTTGCGCAGTTTCATGGCATTCCGTTCGGCCCGCCACGGCCCGACCCGATTGTGCAGGACGTCCGCACTCGCAAGATTGCTGAAGAGCAGCCCTATATCTTTCGCCTGACGCGCTTGGGACAGGCGGCGGCACGCCGGGGCAAGAGCCTTGCATTTTGTGATGAGGTATCACGCCTGATCTGGGGCGGCGCCGAAAATTGGCATGAAGGGGACCATCTCGCCGGTGCAGCGACGCGCGCCGGACTGGACTTGGCTGAACTGGGCACTGGGGTGTCCCAACATTGGTATTCGATGGTGAGCCGTTTTTTGGACAGGACCGCATTGATATGGCGGTATGGCGGATGCAGCAAAAGGGCCTGGTTGCGCGATAAGCCTTATCGTCAGTCGGCCATCACGGGTTGCTGACCCGGGGCGGCTTTGCCCGGCTTTAAAAGGAAAATCAGCGGGCTGACGATGACCACCATGATCATCATCAATTTGAAGTCGTCAAGATAGGCAATCATGGCGGCCTGTCGGTTGATTTCCATATTGACCATTTGCATCGCGGGTTCGCCTACTGATCCCAGCCGCTCTGCTATGGATGGATCGACTGCATTCATGGACGATGCTGTCACATGCGATGCTAAATCTTCGTGGCTGGTTTGCATATTACGCGCGAACATTGTGGTCATAAGTGAGATCCCGAAACTGCCACCAAGGTTACGGAACAGGTAAAGCAAGCTGGAGCCATCGGTGCGTAACCGCAGGGGAAGCGTCGAAAATGCTACAGCGTTCAGGGGAATGAAGACGAACCCCATGCCAAAGCCCTGAATTAGCCCCGTGTAGACGATCAGGTGCCAGTCCATGTTTAATGACCAACTTGTCATGACCCACATGGATGCCGCGGTAATCAGAAAGCCGCAGAAGATTAAAACGCGCTGATCGACCGTTTTGCTCAATTTCGTGGCTAAAAACATGGCAAACATTGTGCCTACACCGCGCGGAGCGAGTAGCATGCCCGTGTCGTAAACCGAACGGCCATAAAGATTTTGCAACATAGGCGGCAGCAACGCGAAAATGCCAAATATCGTCATCCCGACAAGTAGCATCATGCCCAGAGAAATAATGAAATTGCGGTCTGTCATCAACAGCCGGTCAAACATCGGATTAGGGGTCGTCTTCTGATGTATTGCAAACATCCAGATCGCCGCGACCACAACGAGCAGTTCGATGATGATCTCCCAGCTTTGTAGCCAGTCTTCTTGTTGCCCACGGTCAGCTAACAATTGAAGTGTGGCAAGGCCAATGGCCAACATTGCAAAACCAAACCGATCAAGCTGTCGCCGGTTAATGGGGCGCGATGGGAGTCGCCACCAGAGGATTGCTACCGTCAGAATGCCGATGGGTAAGTTGATGTAAAATACCCAGCGCCAATTGTAATTTTCGGTCAACCAGCCACCAATCATCGGGCCTAAAATAGGCGCTATCATAATGCCCATGCCCCACATGGACATTGCGCGCGGCGCATCCGATGGCTTGTTTATATCGAGCAGAATGGTCTGCGAAAGTGGCCCGATGAAAGCTGCGCATACGCCTTGGAATATCCTGAAAACGACCATTTCGGTAAGGCTGGTTGATATACCGCAAAGCATGGATGCGAGAATAAAACCGGCTACCGCACCCAAGAACAGATTGCGTGAACCGATCCTGTCGGCAAGCCAGCCCGTAATAGGCATCGCAACCGCGCTTGCGATGATATAGCTCGTGAGGACCCATGTTATGGTATCCATCGTTGCGCCAAGACTTGTTTGCATGAGCGGGATGGCAACGTTGGCAATCGTCGAATCCAGAATTTGGATAATGGTCGCGCCCATGACGGCAAGCGTCAGCAGCCCCTTGTTCTTGACCGGATAGGCCGGCTGATCGAGCGGATTACTTGTTGGTGTCGATGCGGACATGGGCCGACAATCCTGCAATCATTGCACGCTTCGGCTTGTCGGTAATCGATATCCGTACAGGGACGCGCTGCGTTACCTTGACCCAATTGCCATTCGCATTTTGCGCTG
>NZ_JBILAF010000050.1:0-13883 GCF_044354325.1 Sphingorhabdus sp.
CTATCGGGTCAGTTTGCGGCCAAATTAGGGTGACAGGGCGACCATAAGTTGAAATTTCTTACTGCCACCGACCGATATATCTTCCGGCTTGTGATGTTGCCGCTGCTCGCGACGCTCGCAATCGCGGCTTCATTGTTGCTGCTGGACAAGATGTTGACGCTGTTTGACTTCGTCGCCGCAGAGGGCGGACCGGTCAGCGTGGTCTGGCGCATGCTCGCAAATCTGATGCCGGAATATCTGTCGCTTGGCATCCCTATCGGGCTGTTGCTGGGCATATTGCTGGCGTTCCGCAAGCTCGCGACATCGTCCGAACTCGACATTTTCCGGGCGGTGGGGATGAGCTATTTCCGGCTGTTGCGCGTGCCATTCCTGCTGGCAATCGCGCTGGCTACGGTCAATTTTGCTATTGTCGGCTTCCTGCAGCCCAGCGCACGCTATCTGTACGAAGAACTCCGCTTCGAACTGCGATCAGGCGCCTTTGGCGCGAAGGTCCGGGTCGGCGAATTCAACAATGTTGGCAAAAATTTGACCATGCGCATCGATGAAAGCCGGGACAATGGCAACGCGCTGTCGGGCATGTTTGTGTACGCGCAAAGCAACAATGGACAGTCCATCGCCGTTACGGCTGAAAAGGGTCAGTTTCTGCGCACCGATGATCCGGACACGATATTGCTGCGATTGGAAAAGGGCACGCTGGTGCACGACGCGCCCAATTATAAATCACCGCGCGTGCTCAGCTTTACCAGTCATGACGTCCCTATCCCGCTGCCGCAGATTGAAAGTTTTCGGTCGCGTGGCGGCAAAGACCGTGAATATCTGATTACAGAATTGGTGCAGATCGGGAATGATATGCAAAGGCCCGCGTCGGAACGCGACAGTGCGTGGTCGAATTTCCATTTCCGCCTAGTTGAGGTGGCGATGATGCTTCTGCTGCCATTGCTTGCATTGGCGCTGGCGATACCGCCGAAACGGTCGACATCTGCGCTTGGCGTCTTTTTATCGATCGTGATGGTAGTGACCTATCATAAGATAAACGAATATGCCGAAAGCGTCGGTGCCATGGGCATTGTTGATCCGTTTGTCGCATTGTGGGCGCCATTTGTGCTGTTCGCCGCGCTCATCATTTGGATGTATCATGTGATCGCGCATGTGCCCGGCGGTCAGCCTATCGGCGCTCTTGAAGTCTTCGCGACAAAGGCCGGTAAATGGTTCAAGAAACTGTTCCGCTGGGGCCGAAAATCGCGGCTGGCCACCATTGGCATGCCTGTGCCGCAAGAGGGGTCATAACCCATGCATTTCTTCCCCTCGCGCAACATCACAATGTACATGGCCCGGCTGTTTGTCGTGCGCAGCTTTGCTGTGTTGATGATGCTTGTGCTGGTGCTGATGACGCTCGATCTGCTGGGTGAAAGTGGCAAGATATTGGCGGTACCCGGAAATGATCAGGGCGATGTCTTGCGCTATGTGACGATGCGTGCGCCGCAAATTATTGCCAGATTTCTGCCCTTCTCGGTGCTGTTGGGGACATTAATCACCTTCGCGACCCTCAGCCAGAACAGTGAAGTGGTGGCGATGAAGGCGGCGGGATTGTCCGCGCACCAAATTCTAGCGCCCATGTTTGTCGCTAGCTTGGGCGTCGCGCTTATTTCGTTCGTGTTTAACGACGTTGTCGTCGCGCCGAATACGCAAAAGCTTAAAGTTTGGAAGGATGCCGAATATGGCGTCGTCGCGCCCGATACGGACGCGCGCAACAATGTGTGGGTCCGCGAAGGCGGCGACCTTATCAATGCAGGCAGGGTGCTGGGATCGGGCGACAATATCGTCCTCGATAATGTCCGCATCTATTTGCGCGCCAATGGCGGTTTGCGTCAGGTCATTACCGCGCCAAATGCCCGTTATGTGGGCAATGCATGGCTGCTTGAAAATGCGGAGACATTTGACGTCGCGACCACCGAACAGAAGAAGGTGAGCAATCTTATCATCGGCAAAGGCATTACGCCCGATAGGTTCAACGTCCTCAAGGTCGATGGGGAGAGCCTGGCTTTCTTGCCGTTGATGCGCGCCATTGACGATCTGCGCGCCGCCGGTCGCCGCACCGATAATCTTGAAGGCATATTGTGGCACAAGCTGGCGGGGCCATTGTCGACCTTGCTAATGCCATTGCTCGCCGCAGTCGCCGCCTTTGGACTTGCCCGCTCGGGCGCTTTGTTCGTGCGCGCGGTGCTGGGCATGGCGCTTGGCTTTACCTATTTCGTGGCGGATAACTTTGCCTTGGCGATGGGCAATCTGGGTGCTTATCCGCCCTGGATTGCCGCATGGGGACCATTTCTGCTCTTTTTACTCATCGGCGAAACGGTGCTTATCCGCACCGAAGAATAAGCCTTCCGGATAAGGGTGCGTTGGGCACATAAAAATGCGTTTCGGGAATTCACTATGACAGACATCATCATTCGGCCGGTTGCAACCAAGGCAGACAAACGCGCCTTTATTGACCTGCCGTTCCGGCTTTATGCCAATGATCCCAACTGGGTTCCGCCATTGAAAAGCGATGTGATGGCGACGATTACACCGGGCAAGAACCCATGGTTCGAACATGGTGAAGCGCAGCTTTTCCTTGCCGAAAAGGACGGGAAAGTTGTTGGCCGGATCTCCGCACATTTGGATTTTCTCGCGCTGAAACAGCCGCCAGAACAAGGCATGGGCCCGGGCGTTGGCAATTGGGGATTTTTTGAGGCGGAAGATGAAGCCACCGGAAAGCTGCTGATTTCGACCGCTGAAGATTGGCTGCGCAGCAAAAACATGGCGCGCTCGCTCGGGCCGCTGAGCCTGTCCATCTGGGAAGAACCGGGCGTGTTGATTGATGGCCATGACCATCCCTCGACCGTGCTGATGGGCTATCATAACGCAGCTTATGGCGGGTGGATTGAGGCAGCGGGCTACGCCGGCATCAAAGATCTTTATACCTATCAAATCCCGATTGATGTGCCGTTTCCGCCGCTGGTGGAACGCATTGTCGCATCGGGCGAGCGCAACGAACGCATCGTCATTCGTAAGGTGAACAAGGATAATTTTGACGCGGAAGCGGCGTTAATCCTGTCCATATTGAACGACGCGTGGAGCGGAAATTGGGGCTTTGTCCCCATCACCGATGCCGAAGTCGCGCACACCGGAAAGCAGTTAAAACCTATCGTCTTTAACGACTTAATCCGGATTGCGGAGGTTGATGGCGAACCCGTTGCCTTCATGATGACATGGCCCGACATCAACGAAAAAATCGCTCAATTTGGTGGCAGCCTGTTCCCGTTCAACTGGGCGAAGCTTTTGTGGTGGTTGCGTGCGCCAAAGGTCAGCACGATGCGCGTGCCGTTGATGGGCGTGATGAAAAAACTGCAGTCGACCCGCATGGCGAGCCAATTGGCGTTCATGATGGTCTCGCTCATTCGCGATGCGTCCACCAGCCAATATGGCGCAAGCCGCGGTGAATTCGGCTGGGTCCTTGATGACAATGGCCCGATGCGGTCGGTGGGTGAGGCGATTAACGGTAAAATCAACAAGGTATACCGCATCTACGAAAAGCAGCTTTGACGGCGTGCGCGGACATATGCTGGCGTGACACGCATATATCGTCTTGATGCGCATTCCCGCGATATCGCCGAGGCCCTGTCCGCAGACCACGGTCCGGACCCATGGGGCGGCGGTGAGCCAAGGCCGGGGACATTTGCGCCGGTCGTCGTCCGCTCATCCAAAACGGCACGGCGCTTTATCCGCCCGATGGTGTGGGGCTATCCCGCGCCCAACAGCCTGACGCCCGCGGGCGATGTGCAATGGGTGACGTCGGTGCGCAATGTGGCAAGCCCGTTTTGGATCGGCAATTTGCGGCACACCGAATTGCGTTGCCTCGTTCCGGCGACGTCGATTGGCAACCAGCCGCCGGCGCACCCCGACAGCGGCCCAGCATCGGTCTGCGCGATGGCGGGCATTTGGCGGGACCTGACGGATATACCGGTCTTTGCGATCATCAGCGTTGATGATGCCACGGACCCCGCAAAAAAGCGCAGCACGCCGCTCATTCTCAACAGCGCGCAGCAGCACATGTGGCTGACGGCGGATTGGAAAGCGGCCTCTCGCCTGGTCCAGCCTGCGCAAAAGGAACCCATGGCATGTGCGTAGTATCCATCGCGTGGGAGGCGCATCCGCGTTGGAAATTCATCGCGATTGGCAACCGCGATGAATTTCACGACCGCGAGTCTGACGCGCTCAGTTCATGGGTGGACGCGCCGTCGATATTGGCGGGGCGCGATTTGCTGTCGGGCGGTACATGGATGGGTGTGCACAGCGATGGCCGCTTCGGTGTCGTCACCAACATACGCAACCCCGATGGCCCCGACCCGACCAAAAAGTCGCGGGGTGCGCTGGTTACCGACTGGTTGTCTGGCGGAGTGTTGCCGAGCGCTGTGGAGACATTTAGCCCGTTCAATCTGGTGTTGGCTGACAAGGATGGCCTGACGCATATCGCGAACCGGCCCCGCGCGGTGCAGGAGAGATGGCCCCGCGGCATATATGGATTATCCAATGCGGAAACGGGCGCGCCGTGGCCGCGCAAGGACCGGTTGAACCGCGCGCTCACAGAATGGTTTGCCGCCGAAGGGCATGATCCGGCCGACCTATTCGACGTCCTTTTGGACGATCAAAGCCCGGCATCGGGCGATCCGCCGATCTTCATCCGCAACGCCGTTTACGGGACGCGCTGCAGCACACTGGTTGCCGTGGATGGCGACGGCGGCGGGTTCATCATGGAACGGCGCTTTGACCGCGGTGGCAATTTTGCCCGCGAGAGCCGTTTCACATTTGATTGGCCAATTTAACGCGTGATGGCTTCGCCGATAGAGGCGTAGATCATCGCCACGGTAAAGGCTGCGATCATGCCGATGAACAAGGCGACGGCGGGAATTTGAAAAACGTCCATATCAGGCTCCTTGGGTTAGGAAGCCACTATGCACCGCGCAATCAGGTCATGCTTTGATCTGGATCAAATGGCCGACAATCGCGCCCATCGGCAACGGCCCATAGATATGCGGGAAAAGCGCACCGCCGCGGGATTCCTCCCAGACGATGGTCTCACCCAGATAGGCCAAGTTCACCTCGGCAATGACGAGGCCGTCTTGCCCCGCGAAATGCTTGTCGAGCGTGCCCTGCAGCTGATCCTTGGCCGACAAATGAATATAGCCATCGGCCAGATCGACTGGCGCGCCGTGAAAGACGCCTTCGGCTTCAAACTGCGCCCATTGCGCGGCGGTGAATATTTTGAAGGCGGTATCGGGATGGCTATGTTCGGACATAGGCCGCCCATGCCGAAAAGCAGGGTTGGGCGCAAGCCGCGCATAGGGGGCAGGGGCCGCCACACCACGCCACCCCCCAAAAAACCATTTTCCTACACGAACCTATATGGTTCATAATCGCCTCCGTTTTTTTGAAATGGAGCGTATGATGCGTAACAAAGTCCCCGTCCCCCGCGAAAACCGCGCGGCTTTGCCGGATTTCACCCCTGTGCCGCTGCGATACCGCCATGATGGGTGGACGCCGGAGCGGCAGCGCGGCTTTATTGAGGCGTTGGCCGACACCGGCTGCGTCTCGCGCGCGACGGCCATCGTCAACATGTCGTTGGAGGGCGTCTATTATCTGCGCCGGCAAAAGGGCGCGGAGGAGTTTCGCGCCGCGTGGAATGCTGCGCTCGATTTCGGGGTGCAAAAGTTAAAGGACATCGCCTTTGAACGCGCGATTGAGGGGGAGATGATCCCCGTCTTTGAAAAGGGCAAGTTGATGGGGTACCGGCGCAAACGCAACGACCGGCTGCTGATGTTCTGCCTGCGCCATTATGGGCAGGATGCGAACGGCAAACGCACCACGATCAACTATTTCAGCAGCCGGGCCCAAGCGGGGACAGCCAGCGGAGAGGCAAGCGGAGGCGCAGGCGGCAGCATATCGGCGGCAGAGGCCAGCACCACCACCGTGCGCACCGTAATCAACGGCAATGGCACCGCCGCCAACATCGACGACGCGGCCCGCACGCTGGAAAATTTTGAAGGCATTGAATTGGACGCCGAGGCACAGGCCGCAATCACCGCCGCGTTGGAGGCATGCGCCGCCCGCTACCGCGCCGCAGGGGAGATTATTGACGACGGCGGCGATGATGCAATCGCGATGATGGTCGATGATCCCGACCAAATCTATGTCCCGACGGGCAAGAACACCTCCCCCTATCACGGCGAATTGGTTCTGCCCGACATGGTGACCGAATTTGTGCCGTTTCAGGAAGGGGAATCGCACTGGACCAATGCCGGGGCCGAGCTTCCTTATTGGGCGCAGCCAGACGCGTTGCAGAGGCTGGAGGCGCCAACGGACGAGGTGCCAAAACGCAAGCGCAAGTCGAATGGGAAACGCAAGGCGAAGGCGACGGAGGGCTGACTAGGCGGCCATCGTGATGCTGCCCTTTCCCCGTCACCCTGAATACGCCACGTCGTCACGCCCCGACGTCGTCTCTCCCCACTTCGTCATGCTGAACTTGTTTCAGCATCTTACTTTTCAACGTCAGTAAGTAAGACCCTGGCACGCAGTCACCGCAGGTGAAACAAGTTCAGGGTGACGGGGACGGGGAAGGGGTAGTAAGGTGGGAACGAACCCCCGTTCAGCCCCCAACTACCCCACCAACATCCATCCCCCCATCAGCGCGAGGGCCAAGACGTGCAGGATCGCGGTCTGGTGCAGGTGGCTGGAAAAGGGTTGCTTGCGCGTCTTATGCCGGAACAATGCACGGCCGGCATAAGCGCCGATGGTACCCCCCAAAAACGCCCAAGCCAGCAACGTCCCTTCGGACACCCGCCACGATCCCGCCTCCGCACGGACCTTGTCAAAACCGAACAGCATGAACGTCCACAAATTGACCAGCGCAAACAGGCCAAAGGCATTGGGGAGGGTGAGGAGGGTAGGGAGGTTCATGAGGGATAGGGGTGTTTGAGAAGGACCGTCCACGCGCAGCAGGCGGAGGAAACGATAGCAATTATTGATAAGGCTGATGCGGATAAGAAGTTTGCATAATTGAAATCCGATGGAATAGAAACCGGCGTCCACTTGTAGGTAGATGCGAAAGGCACGGCAATAATGACTCCGGTCTAGCTGACGACCAGAATTGCATTGTATTCTGCGTGATCATAGAATTTATGTGATTTCGGCGCTTGGGGATTTAAATGCTGATGCCTTAAATTTTTGTTTTAGTTTAAAAATTTCGACTATATTTTCCGATAAGTTATTTAAAATTCCGTATTTCTCTACTAGTGGCTTAAGATTTTTTCGACCTTCTGCATGAAATGCGCAATTCAAAGCGATCAGTGCTAACTCTGAATCAGACAATAAAGATCTAAATATTTTTATATAAAAATATTTATTTTTAATGTCGGAGTTATCTATAAAGACAATTATATTATAAAATAATCTAAAATAGTGCGCAAGATCATTAATATATTTTTTGAAATAATTATTATATATATTTAGATGGTCGCTGCCATAAGGTTTAGATTCATATTCAATTCTTTTGTATATATGTGAAAATGCGTCCCTTCCCGATTTCATATTTTGGGACGCTCCTCTATCAATATCTGTTTGAGAAACAGTTTTTTCAAAAAATCCTACTAGATTGAAAAATGTGTTTTCAAAGGCTCGAATGGCGTCCTGCTTTTCTCGCTTCGCTTCGCGAAGCTCTGCATTTTTAGATTCTTGTTTTTGTTCATGGAGCGCTGAAAATGCTGCTAATGCGGCAAGCGACGCCATCAGGGCGCTAATTGGTCCGAACGAATCCCCGAACGAACCGGTATTGCTAAAGTTCCAATCCACTCCTGTCGGATTAAATCCGGCGCCACTGGATACGATAATTGCGATCCAAATCGCCAGTGCGGCGATTAATGCAAAGCTATATCTTTTTAAATAACTTAGAATCTGCAGCATGATTAAAGCTTTCGCGGCTAAAAGTATGTCTTTGCAAAATCGCGTTACACCTTACTCAAATTTTTTTGTGCTTCGGAAATCAGTATGATTTTTGCGCCTGCTAGATGAAGAGCATAAGCTGCTACATAGGACGGAGTGCTTCGCAGCTCGGCTCCTTGCCCGTGCGCAGCAGCTTCATTTCGAACTTTCGGTAAGCCCGACGACAGTGTGGCAATTAATTGATCAAAGGATCCATCAAGGTAATCCGGCCACAGGCCATTTGACTTCACTAATTTTAACAGATCGGTTGCTCGAGCACCTTTTTGATACACCCAGCGATTTTTGTCGCAAACTACCTTAAGCGTACTTTCAAACGAATTTGAAGCTAGGATGATCGCCCGTTCATAATCACCATTTCTAAAGCTTTCATGTGCCGACAGAAATTCTGATCGCGGTCCGCTAAACTCTTCCGAATTTAAAATGTGAATGGCAGGTTTGACTACTTCTTGATGCATGAACTGGGAATCTACTCTTATAAATTTTCCCTCTTCAATTTGGTATCCTAAGCAAGCCTCGCGAAATCTATAATTTATCTCATCTATGGCGCTATCGGGTTCTTGCGTGATTCCTACGTTTTTGCGATTATGTTCTGACGTCATTTTAAGTTTGATAATATACGTGCAGCACATTTCTACGGTATCAAGAAATTCATTGATACCGGCATTGCCTATGAAGCCGACAACGTTTGCTAGCGCCAGTTGCTTGCCGCGTAATGAATGAACTCCAAATTCTTTGCAAAGGGCTTTGTGAATGAATTCCCAAGCGTCGGGATTATGTTTATGCTGCGCACCCGCCGCATAGAAGTTCGCGGCGAATTGCGGTCCAATTGCGTCAACAAGTATCTGTTGTACTTGAACGCGCAGGGTATTCGGCACGCTATCATATTGATAAACGTCGGACAGGTTAGAATTAGCTTGGCGCTTTGTTCTCTTCGAATACAAATCAAAAATCAAAAACCAGATCCCACTCCGCATTAACCCTAGCCCGTGCAGCATATCGCCCCAAAATACAAAATCAAACCAATATGGCATCTTTATAGTCCATTTTGGCTGTTATCCACAGCATTACCAATGGCATAAAGCGGGCGCGCCTCACGCCGCCGGTGGGCGCACGAATTTGGGGCGATCGGCGTCGGTATAACTAATGAAACAAGCTAGATTTTAAGCCTTCGATCATTACGAACTTCGTAATTTGCTTGCAGAAACTGTCATTTTGGCGTATTAAATGGACAAAGGTTCCTCTCCGATGACAGACAAAGGTTCCTCTCCGATGACAAGAGCCCAAGGGGCTCTCTTCAGCGATGAAGTAGTCGGAGAGGTCACATTTTTGGCGCTAACCTCTAATAATATCGCCGCGTTCCCTTTCGAAAAATTTCAAATTCGCTACGCAACGCTGGCTTTATTCTGGCGTGATAAGCAGCTTCGCCTGTTTGCCATTTCCGGTACACCGCCCAACAACAATAGTCAGCAACTTGTAGTCCAAAGTGGGATCGCGAACTGTGATGCAGAATACGGTATCGCATGCCTTCGGGTAGCATCTCTGCAAACGCACGCTGAACGCCTTTCTCAACTGCACGGCGCTTTTTATTAACCGGAATCAAATCGGTTATAACAATGACCTCAGTGGCGCCTGCGGAAATTTCCAAAGGCACTCCGTATTTCAACAAATGTCCGAGCATTTCCGTATAAAATCGCGCATCGACTTGCAGCGCGGGGCCTGTCTTGGGCTTTTCGACGACGAGGCTATCAATTCTTAACGCATCTATCGATTCAGTGATGATGTCGAATACACGCCCGCGGACATGGTTGTTATCATCTGCGCAATGAAAATATTCCGTGTCCAAGCCATATTCTAAACAATCATGTTTATATCCATCCAGAGCATCGGTGGCGCTGAATGGTCGGCGCATAGCGACACTGGTCAAAACAAACCATCGTGATCCGTTTTGACTAAAGTCGAGATTACCCGCCTCATCGAGAAATATTTAGGCGCAACCGCTCACGGCAGGATTTCCCGGTCTCCACGCAAGTTCATTCTTCCATATCAGATTCAGGCACGTGAAAACCTATTCGGGCTGCTGGTCATGCCGAACATATTGTCAACAAATGTGAAGTCAATCGGAGGGAGTGAGATTTTACAACGCTACCAATGGCATCGCGCACAACGCGCATCGCGCCGCATTGGCGCGCACGACCTTATGGCGATCGGCGTCGGGCGCCGTCGCTTCGTTTATGTCTATCTATGGAAGTTATGGGTCGCGGTCGTCAGGTGGAAACGACTTGGTCTCCATCCTGACGACAGGCGACGGGTGGCGGATTATTCCGCGGCGACCCCGGCTTGTTCGAACATATCGACGCCGTCATTTTCGGCGATGGGTTCAATGCCGATGATCTTTTTCTTACGATTGTCAAAGCTGTCCCACACTTGGCCCCAATCGCCGCGTGTCGACGCCTTGCTGTACTCGGTCGCGCGGGTTTCGAAGAAGTTGGCGTGCTCGACGCCGTTCAACAATGGCGCGAGCCATGGCAGCGGGTGGTCTTCGACCATGTAAATTGCGGGCAGGCCCAGCTGGCCCAAACGCCAATCGGCGATGTAGCGGATGTAGCGTTTGATTTCCTTGGCGGTCATGCCGGGGACGGGGCCCATTTCGAACGCAAGGTCGATGAACGCGTCTTCCAAACGGACAACCTTTTGGCAGCAATCGATAATGTCTTCCTTCACCGACTTGGTAAGGCAGCCGCGCTCTGCACAAAATGCGTGGAACAGCTTGGTAATGCCTTCGCAGTGCAGCGATTCGTCACGGACCGACCAGGATACGATTTGCCCCATGCCCTTCATCTTGTTGAAGCGCGGGAAGTTCATCAGCATCGCGAAGGATGCGAACAGTTGCAGCCCTTCGGTAAAGCCGCCGAACATCGCCAATGTGCGGGCAATGTCTTCGTCGGTGTCGACGCCGAATTGGTGGATATAATCAACCTTCGCCGCCATTTCTTCATATTCGAGGAAGGCGGAATATTCGGACTCGGGCATGCCGATGGTGTCCAGCAAGTGGCTATATGCCGCGACGTGAACGGTTTCCATGTTGGAAAACGCGGTCAGCATCATCTTCACTTCGGTCGGTTTGAACACGCGGCCGTAATTTTCGTGGTAGCAATTCTGCACCTCGATATCGGCTTGGGTGAAGAAGCGGAAGATTTGCGTGAGCAGGTTGCGTTCGTGGTCCGAAAGCTTCTGCGCCCAATCGCGGCAATCTTCGCCCAAGGGCACTTCTTCGGGCAGCCAATGGATCTGCTGTTGGCGTTTCCAAAAGTCATAGGCCCAAGGATATTCAAAAGGCTTGTAGCTATTGCGTGCTTGTAACAATGACATGTCGGTTTCCTTGGGTCTTTAACTGTTCAATACGGTCGGTCGTGTCCCTTTTGCCTTATTGGCAGGCGAGGCACTCTTCGTAATCGGTTTGCGCGGCAAGCTCCATCACGGGCAGCTCGGCGGTGTTGTCCGCCTCCACCCCGCCGGCAAAGCCAGCGCGCTGAATGCTCTTTGAACGCAGATAATATAGTGACTTCACGCCCAATTCCCATGCGCGGAAGTGGAGCATGAGAAGGTCCCATTTTTCCACATCGGCGGGGATGTACAGGTTCAGCGATGTCGCCTGATCGATATACGGCGTGCGGTCCGCGGCCAGTTCGATCAACCAACGCTGGTCGATTTCAAAGCTTGTCTTGAACGTGTCCTTCTCCTCAGGCGTCAAGAAGTCGAGATGTTGGACAGAGCCGCCCTTTTCAAGGATGCTGTTCCAGACATTGGTCGAATCCTTCGCCTTTTCCTGCAACAGCTTTTCCAGATAGGGATTCTTCACGATGAAGCTGCCCGAAAGCGTCTTGTGCGTGTAAATATTTGCCGGAATCGGCTCAATACACGCGCTGGTGCCGCCGCAAATGATCGAAATTGACGCGGTCGGCGCAATCGCCATTTTGCAGGAAAACCGCTCCATAACGCCCATATCCTCAGCATCAGGGCAGGCCCCCCGCTCATTGGCCAGCATCATCGACGCCTCATCAACCTGCGCCCGGATGTGTCGAAAGAACTTCATGTTCCAAGATTTGGCAAGCGCGCTTTCAAAGCCAACGCCGCGTGACTGCAGGAAGCTGTGATAGCCCATGACGCCCAAACCAACCGATCGCTCGCGACCGGCCGAATATTTGGCACGCGACATTTCGTCCGGCGCGCGGTCGATAAAGTCCTGAAGCACGTTGTCGAGCATGCGCATGACGTCTTCGATGAAGACCTTGTCGCCGTTCCACTCATCCCACGTTTCGAGATTGAGCGACGACAGACAGCAGACCGCGGTGCGGTCATTGCCCAAATGGTCGTGACCCGTTGGCAAGGTAATTTCGCTGCAAAGATTGGACGTCGACACTTTCAGACCAAGATCGCGGTGATGCTTGGGCATCGCGTTGTTCACGGTGTCGCTGAAGATGATATAAGGCTCGCCCGTGGCAAGGCGGGTTTCCACCAGCTTTTGGAATAGCGAACGTGCATCAACCGTGCTGCGCACTTCGCCGGTTTTGGGCGAACGCAGGTTGAACTCTTCACCAGCGCGGACGGCTCCCATGAATTCGTCCGACAGCAAAACGCCGTGGTGCAAGTTCAGCGCCTTGCGGTTGAAGTCGCCCGATGGCTTGCGGATTTCAAGGAATTCTTCGATTTCAGGATGGCTGACATCGAGATAGCACGCGGCCGAACCACGACGCAGCGAACCTTGCGAGATCGCGAGGGTAAGGCTGTCCATAACGCGGACAAACGGAATGATGCCGCTGGTCTTGCCGTTGAGGCCAACAGGTTCGCCAATGCCGCGCACATTGCCCCAATAGGTACCAATGCCGCCGCCGCGTGATGCGAGCCAGACGTTTTCGTTCCATGTGTTGACGATGCCTTCAAGGCTGTCGTCGACGCTGTTCAGATAGCAGCTGATAGGAAGGCCACGGCCCGTTCCGCCGTTTGACAGCACTGGCGTTGCCGGCATGAACCAAAGCCGCGAGATATAGTCATAGAGCCGCTGGGCATGATCCTGATCATCCGCATATGCCGACGCAACGCGGGCAAACAGGTCCTGATAGCTTTCGCCCGGCAACAAATAACGATCCTGCAGCGTGTCCTTACCAAATTCGGTCAGCAGGGCATCGCGCGACGAATCCGTCACAACGCTGAAACGGCGCTCGTCAACGGATTTGCTCGACGCAGCTTTCTTGTCGTCAGCCGGCTTGGTCTCGGCTTCCACCTTCACAGCTTCGGTAGCAACTTTTTCAAGCATATCAGTCATCATTGCGGTCATATCGTCGGCCCCTTGGCCTGTATCCCTGAAATCCATTTAACCCATTGCTCCATTCATTGCGGCGACCCGAAACCAGATGCCGGTTTCCCGGCGGCCAGCGACCAGTTCAAATATCTGTCGGAAACGCGTGTTCCCATATTGTTCGACTCAGGGCGCGAAACTCCCTGTTAGCATTTTTTGACCACGTCAGGGGGTATATTTTCACTTGTCCCCAGCTTATCGACGGAAAAAACCTCCCCCGATCGCAGAATCGCATCTGCAGCTCAAAGCACAAATTGTGGTAATGCCCCCTATGGCCAACCGCTACCTATAGTGCCTTATTCATTTTCAGACGCAAGGGGGTAAATTGTAAATTAACCTTTCAATTCGTCGCTATTCTGATTCCATTCGTCGCAGTTGTCGGCGGACAAAAGGTAGCGACGCGTGGACGTTCTAAGTGTTGCTGAAGGCGCAAGATGGAAAATGATGAATTGAAAATAATTCTGTTGTCAAAATGAACCCAATCTTGCGC